>JAYVXN010000398.1:0-12665 GCA_043785085.1 Bdellovibrionales bacterium
AAAAGAACTTGAGGAACCAAAGCAAACCAAATGGTTTGTAAACCACCTGCGCCCGTGGATTCAATACCCTCAACTGGTCCCTGATCGACACTTTCGACGATTTCCGAATACTGTTTTGAAAGTGAAGAGATCGAGTGAATCATCAAGGCGAGCATGCCTGGAAAAGGGCCAAAGCTCACCCACACCGAGAATATAATCGCCCAAAGAATCGGTTCAACTGACCGGGTGAGATTAAAAAACATGCGTAAGACCGTGACAACGAGCATGCCGGATTTAGTTTGTCCCATCACATTTCGGGCGGCGAGAAAACTCAACACAAAAGCCATCGGAGCAGCAAAGGCCGTGGCCATAAAAGCGATGAAAACTGATTCGATGATTTTTAAAATCGCCTTTGGTAAAATCGACCAGTCGGGAGAAAGCAATTGCCCAAACAAGCGAAAGGCTGCTGAGATCGCGTCAGCCTCAACCAAGCGCAGGGGATTTAAATCCGTGAGCACAACGCCAACCACAAAAGTCGCTAGCAAAACCACGATCAGCTGGCAGCCCCATAAAGTTTGGTACATCGGATCGACAACGGCGGCGCGCCCACGACGATGCGGGGGCGCATAGATGACCTCACCTAAAGTTCGGCAGCCACCAGCATTGAGAGCCAAACTTAAAACTCCGCCAAAGACCATCAGTCCGGCAAAGATCAAAGAGTTTAAGGAAATATTTTGAATTAAATTATCGCTATCGGGATGGGTGCTGGCGGCAAGCACTGAGAAAAGGACAAACGCAAAGGTCAATCCATCAAAGATCGAGCGGCGAATTTTGGCAGACAGTTCATTCACTTCTCAAGCTCCTGAGGCATTAATTGATATGCACTTCTTTAGCATTTTCGCCGTAGATTTTTGTAAACCACTCTTCATTGATTTCGCTTGGCGATCCTTCAAAAACCATTTGGCCGTCTTTTAAAGCAATCACCCGAGTCGCATACTGGCGAACCAGACTTAAGAAATGCAAATTGCAAACGATGGTGAGACCTAATTCTTGATTCACTTTGCGCAAGTAATCCATCACCACATGGCAGGTAGCTGGATCGAGGCTCGCCACCGGCTCATCGGCAAGCAGAATTTCTGGATTTTGCATCAAAGCGCGGGCAATCGCGACACGTTGTTGTTGGCCGCCTGAGAGTTGTGAGGCGCGAAAATGGCCTTTTTCGGCAATTCCCACCAGCTTCAGGTATTTCATGGCTTTTTCACGATCTTCCTCAGAGAAAAGCCCAAGAATACTGCGCAACGCGCTCACCCGGCCAAGAGTTCCGTAAAGCACGTTATTCAGGACACTATGGCGCTGTATAATATTGAAGTGCTGAAAGATCATACCGATTTTATGTCGTAATTTTAAGACGTCAGCACCATGCAAATGCGCGACATCGGTTTGTGTCGGTGAAGAACCCTGCCATTGGCTGTGAAAAAGAATTTGGCCCTCGGTTGGCTCATGCAGCCGGTTCAGGCAACGCAAGAGTGTGGACTTTCCGGAACCAGAAAGTCCGATGACCACAAGGAATTCGCCTTTCTTGACGTCAAAACTTACGCCCTTCAGGGCTTGCACCCCGTTGGGATAAGTTTTTTTCAAATTTTTGACGGAAAGAATGGGTTCAGCCAAGTTACTTTTTACCCTTTAAAACTTCTTCGGCGTTAACTTTGACGGCCTTTACCATTTCGCGGATCGCATCGTAGGTTTTATCAGTGGCTGGTTCAATCGCCGTCACGCCGTAAAGATTTTTAAAGGCGTCGCGGCCTTCAGTAGTTTGCACCATTTTCAGCAAGGCTTCAGAGATGGTTTTTTTCATCTCCTCGGGCATATCTTTGCGAAAGGCAATCGGGTCATTGGGAATATCGTTGGTGAGTTTTAAGATTTCAATTTTATCTTCAACATCCGGATACTGCGCTTTCACCAGACGGCGGGCATCTTGAATGCCTTCTTTTTCATCCGGAGGCGAGTAGAACGTTGCTCCAGCATCCACCTGCCCTTGATAAATCATCGACACCACATTGTCGTGTTTCATGGCAAATTTGGTATCGCCAAGCTTAACACCGGCGTCCTGCAAGAATTTTGTGGGCAAAATATAACCGCTCATTGAGGCCGGATCAACGAACGCAAAGGTCTTACCGGTAAGATCTTTCAGATCCTTAAAGCGGCCTTTTTTGGCGATGATTTGCGACTGGTAAGTCGCCTTACCGAAGCGAATCACGATCAAGCGGGCCTCGGCTCCGTATTTTTCATTGGCCATCAAGTAACCGAAGGTATTAAAAGCTGCGACATCGGCACGCTTTGAGCCGAAGGCTTCGACGACGGCAATATAGGATTGCGGAACGACGATTTCATATTTATAGGGCGTATTGGCCTCAAGCCAGGTCTTCATGATTTTGGAATTAGAGTCGATGACTTTGGCATCCACCGAGGGCACAAAGAAAACCTTTACGGGATTGTCTTTGCTGCCCAATTCGGCCTTTTTAAAGGTGCAAGAAGAGACAAATGCCGAACAAATTAGAACGATCAAAATATTAAATTTAAACATAACTTATCCCTATTTTGAAATTTCACGTTTCGCAAGCAGCATGTGGGGGACAATGAAAGGCCTTCACCTGCTGAACCATACTTCCTAACTGAGGCTGTCTTCTAACAAGCTTTCAGGCGGAACTCCAAATCTCATTGTCAGGTTTGAATTAGTTCCCTTGCGCGGTTTTGTAAAGCGAGAAGTGCATTCGTCAGCAGGCAATTTCCCAGGCGCTTTTCAAACTGCTTCAGATGCAGACAAATTTCAATTAAAACAAGTACTTAATCAGGATTTGCCAAAATCCCTACATCAATACTCTGGGTTGGAATGAATTTCTAGCCCAGCCCGCCTAAATTTTGAAAAATTAAATTCTCTGTCTTGCCATTTTAGGCGGTGCCTGTCATGTTCGGCTTCTCACGAAATTTTGGGGGTCTTATGAAACTGAAAGCTTTGCTTTGCTCGATCTTTATTTTGTCATTGGTTGCTTGTGGCGATGATTCCAAGCATGGTTCCGGCGGAGCTGGTGGGGGCACGGGCGGCAGCAATCACCTGTTTGAAATGGGCACGGCTCCAAATGTGAATGGCAATTCGATTCTGGGAGTTTGGGAATTTGCGCCGCAAGTAAACGATGGCATCACCTCTGTCTTGCGTATTCAGGTTCAACCCACCGCTCTGATTCTGGCTGCGAAGTGCACGACTCAAGCCGGAAAATTCATTTTTTCAGAAGTGACCGTATCCGCGAAAGTGGACAATCAATTTATTGTGATTCAACAGTCTAGTGAACACACTGAAACTTTCGCAGATGGCGATCGTACCGTAAAATGCACAGTGAGCATTCAGGCCGACACCGCCAACTACGATGTTAAAAACGGTGCTTTGTCGATTAATGGCCAAGCTCAAGATGCCAAGAAAACCAACGATTAGTTTGTTTTTTAGGGCGACGGATTAAACTTCGGCTATCAAATTGCGCAAGGCCGTCGCCTGTACATTTCTGACTCCTTCTCGGCTTTCAAGAATGCCATCGACCTCTAAAAGGCGAGTGGTGAGCAAAACTGTGCGAAACTTCTGATAGATATCCGGCTTTAAGATCACATTGAACATTCCGGTTTCATCTTCAACACTCAGAAAACAAAAACCCTTGGCCGTCGGCGGCTTTTGCAAAAGACTTAAAAACCCCGCAATCCGCAAGCGCGTGTTGTGGCGAAGTTTTTCAAGCTGCCTTGCCGTCGTATAGGGCAACGCTTTGCCCGGCAAAGCTTTTTGCGCCAAATGCGGCCGCAACACCGCCAAAGGATGTGAATCCAAAGCAAAGCCTTTACTGTGATACTCGCGCTGCACTCTCTCCCAGGCCGATTCGGCGGGCAATGTATAAGTCTCATGAAAACTCGGGGCCTCATACGGATCTTGGCCAAAGAGAAATTTCTGCGCATCCAAATTAAGACTTTGAATCTTCCAAAGGGCCTCTCGTGCCGGCAAAGAAAAGCACTCAAAGGCTCCGGCTGTCGCTAGTAAAAGCAAAGCGGCTCGTGGGAGACGGGTGCGCTGAACCAAGTCGCTGAGATCTTGAAACGGGCCCTGGCGCTGGCGTTCTGCGACGATTTTTTCGGCAAACACGCGCGACAGACCGTACACCGAACGCAAGCCCGTTCGCACGCTCCACCGCCCGTCAGTCAGACGTACGTCGAGAGGTTCTTCGAGCTCATAATCATAGGAGGATTTTTGCACATCGAGAGCTTGAAACTGCACTCCATGCCTTTGCGCATCGGCAATGAGTGCCCTGGGCGAGTAAAAGCCCATCGGTTGGCTGTTCAGGAGAGCGCAGGTGAAAATATCTGGATGATGACATTTGATGTAGCAGCTGGCATAGGTCAAAAGGGCAAAGCTTGCCGAATGACTCTCCGGAAACCCATACGACGAAAATCCAACAATAGTCTTATAAATCTGCTCGGCATATTCTTTTCTGATCCCGCGGCTGATCATGCCGTCGATGAGGCGCTTACGGACCCCTTCCATGATGTTTTCTTTCTTCCAGCTTGAGGACATAATACGTCTGAGCTCATCGGCTTCACCCGGAGTAAAGCCCGCCGCACTCACCGCGATCTGCATCACTTGCTCTTGAAAAATCGGTACACCACAGGTTCGCTCAAGGATCGGCCTCAGCACTTCGCTTGCGTAAGTGACTTTTTCAAGACCGGCGCGCCGGCGTAAAAACGGATGCACCATCCCGCCTTGAATCGGGCCTGGCCGCACAATCGCGACTTCAATGACCAAATCATAAAAACACTTCGGCTTCAGCCTCGGCAAAAGCGACATCTGTGCGCGCGATTCAATTTGAAAAACGCCGACGGTGTCGGCCTTTTGAATCATCTGATAAGTTGGCTGGTCATCATGTGGAATCTGCGCCAAATTATAATCTATGCCTTTTTTCTCGCGCATCAAGACCAGGGATTTTTTTAAGGCACTCAGCATGCCGAGACTCAAAACATCAATCTTCATCATTTTCAGAGTGTTGATATCATCTTTATTCCATTGAATCACATAGCGCTGATCCATCGAGGCTTTTTCAACCGGGACAATATCCGTGATCGGTCCATCAGAGATGACAAAGCCTCCGGTATGAATGCCAAGATGCCGAGGAAAGCCCCGGAGCTCTGTCGCGAGCCGCACCACTTGCAAAAAAACCTCTTGGCTCAGACCAAAACTCTGAATATTTTTCGTCGCCTGAAGCAATCCATCCATGCCTTCGCGGCCCATGAGTTTGATCAAAGAATTAATGGACGTGAGCGGCACACCGAAAACTTTGGCGACCTCACGAAACGCCATGCGCGAGCGATAGCAGATCACCGTGCACACCATCGCCGCGCGCTTTTCGCCGTATTTGCGATAGATATACTGAATGACTTCCTCGCGCCGTTCATGTTCAAAATCAATATCGATGTCCGGAGGCTCGTTGCGCTCTTCCGAAATAAAGCGCTCAAACAAAAGTTGCATGCCGGCCGGATCGACATTGGTTAAACCCAAGGAATAACAGACAATGGAGTTGGCAGCCGAACCCCGGCCTTGAAATAAAATTTTCTGCTCTTGCGCAAATTGGCAAACATCCCACAACGTCAGAAAATAATCTTCATAGCCGAGTTTACCAATCACGCTCAGCTCATGCTCCAGGAGCTTGCGTGCACGCGCGATTTTCTCTACTGGAGTTTCAGGTGGATAGCGCCATTGCATTCCGGCTTCGGTGAGCTCGCGGAGAAACTCTGGTGCGGTCTTGCCAGCCGGTAAATACTCGCGCGGATAGTGATAGCGCAGTTCACTGAGGTCAAATTCAAGGCGGGCTTGAATCTCCAGTGTTCTCTCTAGAAGATCCGGCCGCTCGCGAAACGATTCACGTAATTCAGAAAGAGTTTGCAGATGCCGCTCACTATTGGGAGTCAGCCGCGTGCGCGCATCACGCAAAGTGGTTTTATGCAAAACACAGGTGAGCACATCATGCAGAGCTTTGCGCTCAGCACAGTGATAAAGTGGCCTCTGTGTCGCAAATAGCGAGAGCTGCAAATTCTGTTCAAGCTTTAAGGCTTGCTGATAAAGTGTCACTGACTGCAAAGAAAGATCGCGGCAGACCGGAAGATAAATGCGGTCTTGAAAAGCCTCTTGCAGTTTTTTTAAGTGCTCCTCATTCCACGGCGGCAAGGGACAAGCGATCAGGTCTTCGTTGCACTGCAAAATATCTTCAAGCGCGAGCGCGATAAACCCTTTCGGTGCTCGCCTCTTAGCCAGAGTGAGCAAATGACAAAGCCTCGCGTAACCTTCTTTATTCATCGGCAAAAGTACGACGGGGGAGGTATCAGACGGTGTCAGCTCCGTGCCGCAGCTATAGCGAAACTTCTCAGGCCTTACTTCAGAAAATCGCTCCGAGAATTGAATTGTCTCAAAGGCGGATGAATGATGAGTCGCCTGAAAGCCGCGCACCACTCCATAAAGCCCGTTAACGTCACAAAGCGCCAGGCCCTGATAGCCGAGGGCTTTGGCCTGCGTGACCATTTCTTCCGGATGCGAAGCGCCCAGCAGAAATGAAAAGCAGCTTTTTCCCAGTAGTTCAGTAAAGCCCTGTTGGCACATGGCTGCCGGAAGGTCTGGAAGTTTGAGGGATTTACGGTGCTTCATACGGCGAATGGCCCCCCATTGGCGTATGATGTGTAAGTTACGTGTAAGTTCGACTGGTGTCAAGTCTGGAAAGCAGCAACAGCATCCGCGATCAAGCGAGCGGCAAACCGCGAGAGAACCGCGAACTGCAACGGAAATCGAAACGGCTCACGGCAACCGATAACGGCCCACATGCCCGCCGCCCACCGAAAGACATTAGCACAAAAAAAAACGAGCCCTATAAAGAGGCTCGTTTGCGAATCAAAAGAATTTTATTCAGTACCTAGTTCGTGGATGAATTCGGCTCTGAATCCGGTTGAATGAGAATATCCACCCGGCGATTTTGCGCGCGACCACTTGAGGTCTTATTGGTCGCCAAGGGCTTCTGATCACCAAAACCCATTGCCGTCACATGAATCGGTTGATCGCCCGCATTCGAAAGCAAATACTCTTTCACGGCTTGAGCCCGTTCCGAGGACAGTCTTTCGTTTAATACTTTACCACCATTGGAATCAGTGTGGCCTTCAACCGTCACCGAACTTTT
Source organism: Bdellovibrionales bacterium (assembly GCA_043785085.1). Classification (GTDB taxonomy): domain Bacteria; phylum Bdellovibrionota; class Bdellovibrionia; order Bdellovibrionales; family JAMPXM01; genus JAYVXN01. The sequence continues at coordinate 7,227 of JAYVXN010000398.1, forward strand.
ACCAAAGCGTTTAATCACTTTTTGAACTTTTGCCAGAAGCGGAAAGTTCGAACCCTTTAAGACGGCCTGAGCGACGGGAAATTCCAGTCCTCGTAAGCGGATCATCAGGGTATTTCCCTGTTTATAAACCTCTGCTTCACTCTTATTGAATTCAGCGCGCGCCTCTTCAAAACGTCGATTCAGCGCTTGATCAGATTCTAAACTGGCATTTTGCGCGGTCAGAGCCTGATTCGCTGTTTCACCTTTGGTCAATTCGTTCTGCTTTTTCACGTTCTCAACTGTTAACGCGAGATTCGCGCTTTCATTTTTTTCTAGTTCATTTTGCTTACTGGCGTTTTCGGCAGCTAAGATTTCCATGGACTTCTCGCCGCTGGCTAATTGGATTTGCTTGATGGCCAACTGACTTTCTGTGTCACTGAGCTGACCTTGCGTTTCTACGACCTTGTTTTGTTCGTTTTCCATGCGCAAAGCGAGCTCTTCAGAGGAGGTTTTCTTACCGGATTTTGAATCGCGTGTGATCTTCAATAAGTGTTCCGCACTGCTGCGGGTCTTAACTGTGCGTGCGGTAATTTCAGCCGTGTCGTGACGGTTGCCAGTAATAAAAGCGTCGGTATCCGAAACACTTTTTTCAGCGATAGCAAGACTTCGTGGCGCAAAATCTTTTGCGCCTTCTTTTTTCGCATTAGCAATGATTTCCCGAGAAGGGCCTAGCTTAGCTTGTTTGATAGCTTGGAGTTCAAGAGCCAGATATCTTAATTGCAACGGACTGCGGTTGGCAACCGCTTCTTTCAACTCATTCTTTTCAATATCGGAGGTGACATCGATGAGGCTGTCATCGGCTTTGCGAAAGTCTTTGGCAAAGAGCTCTGGAGCACCAGCTGTGAGCGCCTGCTGGCGAGCGATGACAACATCTTCAATATTGATGTGTGCGAGTTGCGTAAATTCACTCGCGCGATTCAGGTAGGCATGGCCCTGGGCCACATCGTGCAAGATATCCTTAGCACTGTGCTGCTTATCCAGGCTTTTCTTTGCGTCTTGTAAGGATTCCTGAGCTTCTTTAAAATTGTGGGGCGATAGCACATTGACCTGATTGGCTAAGGCCGTATTCATCTCTGTCGCTAATTTTGCGACTTCGTCATTAGGGCTCGCCGTATCAGCGAACTCTTGAACTGTGGGGCCATGACTGCAAGCGACGAGGCCGGCGGCTAGACTTGTTAGAAAAAACGCTTTAGTCGATCTATTGATGTTTTTCATTTTTCTTATCCTCTGTTGAATCCATGATTGTTTTAATTTCATTCCACACGTTTTGAACCCCAGACTTCATGGTTTCAAAACCATCCGCGCTCGCTAAACGCAACTCATTCATTTTTTGTATCAGCACCGGCTCCTTGGCCTGCCAAACTTCAATTTGATTATGATAATCAATCCGAACATCGGCTGTGCCTTGGGCGATCTTTGCCTTGACGACGTCAATTTTCGCAGCCCATTCACTTAAGTACGCTGACATTTTGTCTAAATAGGCTTGTTTTGCGCCTTCATTCATTTTTATTGCTCCTTCATTTGTAGACTGGGTATTAGTTTAAGTTTTTGACTTTTCGGCCCGTCACCAGGCTGGTGAGAAAGCTGAAGACAGCCAAGACGACAAAAACCAATAGTAGAGTCTTGCCAAGTTCAATGGAAATTCCGGCAATATTGCCCAAGCCTAAGGCAATCGCCAGTAAGCCAATCAGAAAAAAAGAAATCGCTGCTTTTAACATTGCCAGCCTCCGTAAAAAGTTTGGTTATTTGGATTGAATTCAATATTGCCCTATCCCTTCAGATAAAAAAAATATATAAATTCTATAAGATAGATAGGATTTTTATATGTATAACTACAATCATCTGTATTACTTCTACGTCGCCGCCAAATCAGGAGGCGTGACGGCAGCCGCTCGGCATTTACGCATTAGTCAGCCTTCGCTCAGTAGTCAGCTGAAGGTTTTAGAGAGAAGTTTAGATATTCGACTGTTTCAAAAAGTTGGTCGAAACAATCAATTGACCCCAGCGGGCTCGGTCATCTATGGCTTCTGCAGGCAAATGTTTGAAATCTCCGAAGAGATGGGCGAGCTCATCTCCAGGAAGGTGCCGTCGGCTTCAAGGCGTATTCATATTGGCGTTTCAGAGGAAGTCGATCGGCCCTTCGTCGTCGAAGTCGTCAGTCTGTTTTTAAAAAAACATGGCCTGATTCAGCGGCCGAAAGTGACGGTGGTTTCTGGGAGCCATGAACACCTAACCGAGCGCCTGAAGTTTCGCGAACTGGACGCGGTGGTGACTCAAGCGGCGATGATCGATCCCGAGCTTGAAAACTTGGAGCGAGCCGAGGTTCCGGTCGCATTGACTTGCTCTACGAACTGGAAAATGGCCAAAATTAAAAACACCACCAAAGGAGCAAGTGCTGCTCGGGCCCTTCGCGGAGTTGAAGATGCGCAATGGTTGATGCCATCTGCTCGATTTAAGCTGCGAGCGGAAATCGATCAGTTTTTCGAAAGCAATGATTTGAAGGGACGAATCGTTTTCGAAAGCGACGTGATCGCTTCACTAGTTCGTTCGGTCATCGATGGGATTGGCATGGCATTTTTGCCTTTGCTTTACGTGGCGCGGGAGATTCGCGAGAAATCAGTTCGCGTGATTGGACCCAAAGATGGATTTTGGAAATACCGGGTTTGGTTAACTTGCCATATGCAGAATAAAGACGATGCGCTGGTCCAAGCCCTTTCGCAGGCCTTCAAGGAAATTTGTGAGCAAGCGTCGGGTTAAGAAAAACCCCGACCCCGCTTTCAAGGCTCGTAAGACTCCCCAGAAAAATCAACTTGCCCATAAAACCCAGTGGCCTGCACCCACATCGTCGCTTGCAAATCCTGAGCGGATTTTGGTCGAAAGGAGACGCGCACCTGGCAACTCTGGCCCGGCATTAGAGTTGTTGGGCAAAGATTGTAAATATCTATATTTGAGTCGTAACACGAAAACTGCAAGTACTCGGTCGGCTCAGTCCCCTGATTCGTGATCTGCACAAAGGCACCGGCGAAATCAGAGACCATCACGCGGCCAAAATAAATGCCAATGGGATCGAAGGTGAGTGTGGGCGTATCATCATTCGGAGAGAAACGGCTGATGTCATTCAGCCATTTTTGGCGCAAATTCCCCTCTCCGTGCACTTGTACCGAGCCGATCATTGCAAGCAAAAGAAAAGGAAGGAATCGCTTCAGCATTAGGCCTCCTTGCCACACGCTTAAACATCTTCTATTAGTATTATGTAAAGATTTTCAGCTGTCAGCTCTGACCTCACGAATTATATGCTTTTATCGAGAAGTCTTGAGCTCAATCGGCTTTTAGAAGCGAGCGGGTCCAGCCACCAATCTTCGAGAGAGTTCCCGGATCGGCTTCGGCAAACTGCACGCCGTAGTGTTTTTGCTCTTCAATCCACACGACCATACCTTTGACCTGAATCTCTTCTCGGCCATCGGGGCTGGCGATGCTCATCGTGACAATACCGCCTTTTTCGAGCATCGTATCGGCATTCAACTGGACTCCGCCGAGAGAAATCGTACTCACTGATCCGCTCAATTCGCGATCTCCAACTCTGAGGCGAACCTCTGAATCAATCAAGAAGCGCTCATGACGGCGACGGCTCGGCACCTCAGTTCGGCGACGCAGGACTGACACTAAGACCACCGGCGCAAGCAGCACCACCAGCATGGCGAAAATCGATAAACCACGCATCGGAGCAGAAGTATTATCCGGATCTTGATCATCAAATATTCTTTGCGCAAGAAGACCACAACCCGCTGGTGCTGCGGCTGCATCAGAGGTGGGTGAGCGAAGGTTGTTGGAAACATCGTAACTTGGCTGCACCGGATTTGGCGTGGCACCCTTGGCAGCCATAACGGCATTGTAAACATTCAATCGCGCGTTGGTACTAACTTTGCCGTTGAGACCCGTGACTGCGTTGGTCGCGCCAAACAGGAGATTTTTAATCTGATATCCCGTCAAAGTGGGATTTTCTCGAAGGATTAAAGCGGCAACTCCGGAGACGAAAGGAGTGGCCATGCTGGTCCCTGATTCATAGCCAAAGCTATTATTAGGCAAGGTACTAAGAATGCTGACGCCAGGAGCGCCAAGGTGAACGGTGGTTGCGCCAAAATTTGAAAAGCTTGCGAGGGTGTCGGCGTCAGTCGAAGCGGCGACTGAGATCAAACTCGGGACATTGTAGTTGGCCGGATACGTCGGTGAGGAATCATTATTGGATGAGGCATTCCCAGCGGCCGCGACGAAAATTTTCTTATTCGTATAAGCGTAGGCAATGGCCTGCAGAAGCGCATTGCTAAAGCCACCGCCCCCCCAAGAATTACTGAGAACGTGAGCGCCATTGTTGACGGCATAATAAATCGCATTGATCGCATCAGAGGTCGAACCGCTGCCGGTACTATCTAAGAACTTCAAGGCCATCAGTTTCACTTTTGAAGTCGCAATGGGATTGGCTTGAATATCGATCGTTGTTCCTAAGACGATTCCAGAAACATGCGTGCCATGTCCATCGTCATCGGTCGGATCGTTCGTGCCATAGGCGAAATTCCAGCCGTGGATATCATCGATATAGCCATTGCTATCATCATCAATACCGTTGACGATCTCTTTTGGATTAGTCCAGATGGCGCCGCTATTGGTAAAAATCGTGTGATTCATCCAAATTCCAGTATCGATAATGGCCACGACCGGTTGAAAAGTGGTACTGCTCTCTGCAGCCCAACCTTGGCTGACTTGTATGGGCGCATTGGTCTGTGAAAAAGTTGAAACGCCACTGCCACTTGAAGTGGCTTGCACGGCCATGGCTTGAAATTCGTCATAAGACATCTGGCTTTCAACACCAGAGCTTTGTTTATGGATTATATAGTTGGGCTCAGCATACTCGACGGCCGGATCATTTTGTAATTCATTAACAGCATCACCGACATCTTTACCATCAGGCAATCTAAAGTGGTGCATATTCATGCCGCTCCACGATCCTTTTAAACCCATTTGCTTTTCGGAGACGGCTTTACCAATGAAGGCCTGGTTGTTGATGGATTTGCTTTTGCCTTTGAGCTTGACGATGACTTCGCCGGGCACGTATTCCTGCGCGAACGACGCCGCACTGACCATAAATAGCGAAAGCAAAATTGCTGAGATCCATCGCACGTACACCCCCCAGACAATTGACTTATCGGCCAAGGTCTAGGGAAGTTAAGAGACATTGTGAGAAAATTTTGACAAATTGACGTTAAGAACTCAATTCAAAATAAATAGTGCCTCGGAACGAGACACTATTTACCCCAATGTTGCATAAACTTTCGAGTCGGAATGCTCCAGAAGCCCGAAGGTGGCGGCTCGCGCAGGAAAATCTGGACGAGGCGTACGTACACC
>JAYVXN010000399.1:0-4000 GCA_043785085.1 Bdellovibrionales bacterium
TTCTGGAGCAAGCGTCAGCGGTTCCGACCGAAAGTTTATGCAACATTTGGGTCTAGATCACTTTGGCAAAAATAGAAACTCAAGGGGGCCTTCGCCTTATTTGCAGAGACGCTTTGTTCTTTCAATGACAAGTCTTATTTGCACTGGGGGAATGCATTGCATTCAAACGACAATGGAACTGTTCTGATGACAGCAAAACAAAGGGGATTAAAATATGACAAACAATCACATCAGGTCCTGGCTTCTTCTGATCGTGGTTTCATGTACACTCCCGGCTTGCTCATCCATGCGCCATCAAGCCAATCAAGGGGTACCCTCGCAAGCAGAGATCGCCAGGAATCGAGAGAATCGCGCGATCGTAAAAAACAATCCTAATGACCTTGGCGATACAGCAAGTCACGCCACGAGCCCAGGTCTTGAGGATAATTCCGCCGGCAGCAATACCGAGAATGAACCAAGCGTCAAGTAACAGACACCCGGCCCTGCGGGCTGCACGGATCAGGCCGCAGCCCGCAGGGCCGGGCGCTGAATCGGGTTCGGGCTTTTGCTTCTAGCAGTTTCCTGAACCTGAATCAGATCCTGAACTTGGGGGCCGTTGACTGCGGGCTGATCTCGGAAATTATTTCTTCGGTTTATTGCCAGCTCCTGGATGCATTCCTGGGTGTCCAGGAGGCATTCCCGGGTGCCCTGGCATTCCTCCGGTAGGACCTGCCGGAGCTGATTTTGCTGAAACTAACTCAACATCAAACAACAAAACAGAATTTGCTGGAATTCCCGGACGGCCCATCGGACCGTAAGCCAATTCAGGCGGAATCGCGAGCTTCCATTTTGCACCTGGCTTCATCAGCTTCAGTGCTTCTGTCCAACCAGGAATCACGCCGTTAACCGGAAATTCAGCCGGCTTGCCGCGATCAACAGAGCTGTCGAACTTCTCACCAGTGGTTAAAGTGCCAGTGTATTGAACTTCAACCAGGTCCGTGTCTTTCGGTGGTTCGCCAGCTCCTTCTTTTTCGACTTTATACTGCAAGCCTGAAGCGGTGGTCTTCCAACCTTCTTGAGTTTTGTTTTTATCCAAAAACTCCTGACCTTTTTTCTTATTGGCTTCGCCCTCTTCCTGGTGCTTTTTCATTGAAGCTTCTTGAAGCTTCATCAAAGCCGCCTGCATTTCTTCAGGCTTCAATTTTGGTGTGGTCCCATGAAGAGCATCATCAATACCGGCGGCAATGGCTCGCGGATCTGCATCGACACTTTGCGATTTGATATTTTGACCGATTTGCGTGCCGATCGCGTAACTGGCTTTTGCCCTATCTGTGTCCAGCTTCACTGAACCTTTCAATTTATCGCAGCCGGTGCTCATTGCTACGGCTAAAAATCCGACTCCAATAATCGCGTGTTTCCACTGCATTTGCATCTCTTTGTCTCCTCGTAGTTGAATAAATGATTGGCAATTTTTTAGTTCAATTTAATTTCAATTTAATTTCAATTTAATTTCAATTATTGACCACAGTTGCACGCTAAAGTTCAAGGCATGCTCCGGGCTTTTGCCGCAAGTTTATAGAAAAATTCAGAAATGTCTCGAAAAAAGCGTCAAAATAACTGAGAGATTGTGTCACAAGGGCTTTATGCCGCGGCTCGCTATACGAATTTTCTATTCAAGACAAAAAAATCTAAGGTATTCAATAGGCGTCAGTTTTTCGGCAGTTGGGGGACACCTAAGTTGTTTTGGGTGCCTGCCAAAACCACACTTCCTGGCTTAGAGCCATGGACAATCAGGGATATTCCTAGCATGCGCAATTTTAATTTACCTAATTTTAAGGCCATTTTCTTAGTCAGCTTAACAGTTTTTAGCAACGGCTTGTTTGCACAAACCAGCCAAGCTCGACCGCTCGGGCCGATTTCACCGGGAGAAATGCGCGCGCGACTGGCGCGTTTGCAACATTTGCCATTGCACTCAGCTCCACTGATCAAGTTGATCGATGATACCACTTATTGTGTTCGCTCTGAGGTGACTCTCATGGTGGAGGATCCAAGTCTGACCGGGCCGCCGCGATTGCAGACCATGATCATGACTCTACCTAACGCCGGGAAGCCGACTCCGTTTATGATTATTCTGCCCACTATCGAAGGTATTACTCCGCTCGAGCATCAAGTGGCCACGAAGCTCTGCCAAGCAGACATTGCCAGCATCATCGCCGACGTCAACCATTTTGATATTCCGGTTAATTTGCCCGCATGGGGCGATGAGGATCTCAATAACCGCTGGGCCGTGTATACGATTAGTACGATTTTGGATTTTGCCGAAAGCCACCCGAAAATTCTCAAAAATAAAATGGGCATGATAGGATTAAGCTTGGGAGCGATCACTTCAGCGCTAATGGCCGGGATCGAAGATCGCCTCCAAGCCGTTGTCATCGTCGCCGGAGCTGGCAATATGCCGGCAATTCTCAGCTACAGTGATGAAAGCCATGTCGTCGACCTGCGCCAGCAACGAATGCAAGCGGCGGGGTTCACGACGGATTTGCAATATGAAAATCAGTTACGAGACAGCATCCTTTTTGATCCCATTTATTTCTCCCCCCGAGTGAAAAAAGAAAACATCTGGATGATGCGAGTGACAAATGATTTGAAGGTCCCTTTTGAAAACCAGGTCGAACTTTGGAATGCCTTTCACCAGCCGCTCCACGAGGATTTTACCCTCGGACATGTCGGCAGCATTATCGAACTGACTTATTTATATATGACTGACGTCCTAGACTTTCTCGGAAACAGGTTTGGACTCTGATCAGGCAGCTGGCAGGCAGCGGCAAAGACCAAGCAAACGATAGAAGGGATTCGGTCAACAGTGCCTAGTGCGCATCCACCGCTTCGGCGTTCGGATCGGGCTTATGCGGTTTCATCAAGAACAGCGGAATCAAAGCCATACCGAAGCAGGCAAATAAAAGCCACATGAGTTGTGTAAAACTCAGGCAGAAGACCTGTTTTTGAATTCGAAAAGACAAAGACTTCAGCGCTGCTTGTTGGGCGGTGCCACCACCCAAAGCGGTCATCATTCGCCCCGTCATCCCCGCTTGAATTTGCCGCATGGAATAGTAAGTATTGGAGTCGAGTAAGCTCACATGCGTACTGAGCAGATAATAATTTTTAGCATTGTATTTGGATAGCAAAGTTGACAAGGCGGCAATGCCGATACTGCCTCCGACTTGTCGACTCAGATTCATCAGGCCCGCGACTTGGCCAAGTGCTGGACCTTTAAATTCACCGAGTGAAACGGCATTGATGGGCACAAATAAAAATGCCATTCCCCAACCGCGCACAAACAGGGGCCAAAACAAGTCTCGATTGGTCGTGTTGGAACTAAATGACGTCATCATAAACAGAAAGACTTCTACGACGACCACCCCCCAAAGAATTAAAAACCGCGCATCTACCGTTTTCAACAAGCGGCCAACGATTGGCATCAGCATCGCAGTGATCAAAGCTCCTGGAATAAAGAGCATACCCGTCTGAGTGGCATCATAGTTCAAAACTGTACTGACGAAGATCGGTAATATGAAAATCGTCGCATACAGCATCAGTCCGAGAGCCAACATCAACGCCGTCCCGGTGCGCACAGCTGCATGTTTAAAAAGCCGAATTTCGATGATCGGAAATTTCGTCTTGAGCTCCCACCAAATAAAACTCGGAATCGAAATGACCGCAATCAACGTTGCGGCAATAATGATTTTTGACTCAAACCAATCATCTGCCTCGCCGCGCTCCAAAACAAACTGCAGGCAGCCGATGCCCAAGGCCAGCAAAATCAGCCCGTAAAAATCAATTGGCGTCCGGGTTCTTGGCGGCGTCGTCGGAAGCGCGTTAGGATTTTCTTTGCGAGCCGCTTCGTTCGCCAAACGCTGCTCTCGCGTGACGCCAAACTCCTCAATCGTCATGTACGCCATTGCGGCGGCGAGAAGGCCGAGCGGCAAATTGATATTAAAAATCGCCCGCCAGCCCAAGTGAT
>JAYVXN010000400.1:0-3999 GCA_043785085.1 Bdellovibrionales bacterium
GTTTACCAGCACATCAATCCGCGCCGCGCCCGTGATGTCGCGCCGCCTATCCTTGGTATGAGAGATGGGCCACTTGAGAATGAGTCACCTCGATCTCAACTGGCACTCTCAGACCTTGTCCTTGATCAAGAGGATTTCGTACTCGACCAGGAACGGGTTCGCATTCTGTCTCTAAAAACGCTGCCGGAAATGACCTTTGCGGGGATGATGAGCGGCTTTTTGGCATTGCCATTTAAATATGAATTGATCTTTGCCTTCAAGGTCCCCGATCAATCAAAAGAAATGAAGGCCCTGGAGCAAAAAAGACGCATGGCCCATTCGCTCACCGCCAACAACGGCGCGCGGGTCAGTGATCTAGAGGGCGAGTCGCGCCTTCAGCAAACTACCCACTTGATCCGTGAAATCATCGAATCCGGGCAGAGAATCTTTCACGCTGAACTTATTTTAGTTCTTCGAGAAGAAAATAGCAAGGAGGGGCGAAAGCGCCTAAGCCTCAACACCAAGGAAGCCCTTTCGCAATTCAAGACGCTCAGCGGAGCCGAGGGAATGCAAGAAACCGTGGGCGCCTGGCAGATTTTTTCCAGCTCCCTACCGGGGAGTCCCGCGCGCCTGGTTCGCCAGAAAAAACTTAAGACAAATAATCTAGTCGATTTTTTGCCTGTCTACGGCGCAAATTTAGGCGATGAGAAGCCTGTGGTCCTTACACACACACGACTTGGCTCGCTGTGCTCATTCAACCCCTATGATCCAAAGCTCACAAATTACAACATGCTTGTGACGGGCTCAAGCGGAAGCGGCAAATCATTTGCCAATAATTTCCTCATGCTTCAGCAAATTGCGCGCGGCACGCGAGTGTTCATCATCGACATTGGCGGAAGTTACAAAAAACTCACAGACCTGCTCTGTGGCCAGTATTTTGAAATTAGTCTCTCCGACCAACACACGATTAACCCCTTTGAGCTCGCTGACCCAGCGGCACCGCCCACGGGTGAAAAAATCAAAGGCCTTGTAAGCATTGTCGAGCAAATGGTTGTTGATCAAGGCGAGAGGCTCATCAAATTCGACCGCGTCTTGATCGAGGAGACTTTGGCAAAGGTTTTTGAAATTGCGCGGGCGCAAAGTCCACAGCGGTCACCACTGATTTCAGATTTTGCCAAATATTGTGCCAAAACCGACGAGCCGGGTCTTAAGCGCATCGCCAAACTCCTATACCCCTGGATTGGTGAGTCCGCGTTTGGCCGACTTCTTGACCGACCAGGTCGAATCAAGGCGGACAGCCCGGTTGTCGCGTTCGATCTAAAGGGGCTTTCGCAGTATCCGGATCTGCAATCGGTAATGATCTTGATTCTCACGAATTTCATCCTGGACCAGATCGAGTGCGATCGAACGGTGAGTAAGCGCGTCTTATTGGATGAGGCCTGGGAACTGTTGAAGAGTCCTGCGGCAAGCAGCTTTATGGAGTATGCCGCCCGAACGTTCCGGAAAACTGGCTCGGGGATCACATTTATTACCCAAGGTGTAGAGGAGATCGTTAATAGCCCCATTGGGTCAGCAATTCTCAATAACACTGCGACCAAACTGATCATGCTGCAAAAAGGTGACACGCGTATCCTTAGCGACGCTCTCAAACTCAATTCCCAGGAGCTGCACCTGATTCAGAGTCTTGAGCAGCGCAAAGGGGTCTTCAGTGAAGGCTTTCTGATGGAAGGCGACAGCCGCCGCGTCTTGCGGATCTCACCGACGCCGCTGGAATACTGGATCTCGACTAGCGACGCACGTGACAACATGTTTTTAGAAACCCTGAAGTCAAAGACTGACTCCTTGGAATTGGCAATCGCAGAGGCCGCGAAGCTTGCGCCCTTTGGCGTCGCCATGTTGAAAGGGGGTGCGAAATGAAGCGCTTGATGGCCATTTCACTTATTTGCTTTGCCGTATGCCTTCCCCAATCCACTCATGCGGATATGTTCGGGGGCGACGTTCTGATTCTCACACAGATTCTAGCACAAGCCGTTCAAACAGTTATTCAGCTCAAGAGCATACTCGAAACAGGGACTGACACGCTGGATCTGCTCCGCGATGTTAATTCAGGCGTTAAAAGCGGACTGAGTCTCATTCACATCCTCAATCCACATTTCAACCCCGGCGTCTATGGGAACCTCAACGACGCAGCGTCTGTGCTTCGTGCCGTCGAAGACGTGTACGGCAAAACTCCAGAAGGGGCCGATCAGGATCTGATGAGATCTCAAGATCAGAGCGTTGCCGAAACAATTTCGATGAATCGTAACGTCTATGACTTTGCCGACCAAATCGACCATGAACGTGACCGAATATTGTTTCACGCCGAGCAAGTGAGCCCACAAGGTGCCGGGAAACTTCAAAACCAAGCGTTGGCGGTACTTATCGGCGTTTCAACCCAAATCCTGCGCACGCAAAGCCAGATGTTAAAGCTTATGGCCGAGAATATGGCAATGACCAATAGAAAGGAAAAACTTCAGTCGCAACAAATGCGCGAGAACTACGAAGGGTTATCCAACGGTTTTAAAAACTTGCCCACCGGCTCCACTCTCCCAAAACTCGACGGCGGTGGCCAATGATTCCCAACTTCGATGTTCTCGGCTCACTTGTTCGCGATATCCATCATGTCCTCGTTGGCCTTTTTTATATCGCATTGCCGGTGACGATGGTTTTAGCCGTGGTGATTGGCTATTTCCAAAACGGCGCGCCTGATTATGTCGACATTCTCCGCCGCAGTTTAGTCGCCGCACTTTTGCTGGCCTCATTCCCCGAAATTTCAAATCTGATAATCGACATCTGCGATGGTTTGGCCGCAAAGATCGACAATCTCTCAGGACTTGAGACCTTTCTAAGAATGGCCGAGGAGAAATCGCGCAGTTATGCTATGGCAAAAAGTGCGCTGCTGTTGAAATTCGATGATCTCATCATTGCCTTTCTTAGTTTTGTCAGCTTCATCATTTTGTACATCGCCCGTTACATCAGCGTCGCTCTGTATTATTTCTACTGGATTCTGCTCTCAGCGATTTCACCGATATTGATTCTGTTTTATGTCTTTCCGACAACGGCGGGCATTACCAAAAATCTGTATCGCGGACTTATTGAAGTGGCCTCCTGGAAAATTATCTGGGCGGTTCAATCGGCGATGCTCACGACACTTTCACTTGGAAATATTTACCGCACCGAGGGCAGCTATCTCACACTTATAGTGCTCAACTTCATTATCGCCATTGGCCTGCTGTTTACGCCGTTGGTTGTAAAGTCGTTTGTGGGAGATGGCCTACACGCAACGGCGCAGTCGTTTGGCCCGCTGGCGGCAGCCGCAATAGCTGCAACTCCGGCAAAGGTCACCGTCATTGCGGGAAAAACACGAGCCGCCGTTAGCGCCACCCGTCAGTTCGCATCCGAAAAAATTCAAAGAGTTAAACAAACCATTACAAAGAGGAGGTGATTTATGATGCAAATACAAATCAAAAAATACCCGAAGTTAATTGAGCAGTTCGCCAGAGAAAACTTCAATCTCAAAACCCTTTCAAGTGCATTGATCGCACTCATGTTTATTCAAAGTTCGATCCTGGCATATTTGTTGCGTCGTGGGCCCGTTGTGGTCCCCCTTGGCCCTGACGGCAACATCGCTCGCGTCGACTCCAATGTGACTGAGCTGCAAGTGCAGGCCGCAGTGAAGGAGTATCTCAATACCCGATACACATGGACGGATTCGACTATCGGAAATCAATTGAAGCGGGCCGAATTTTTCATTTCACCGCAGTTGGTTCCAGCCTTTGAAAAGGCCATGGCCGACACACTGAAGTACGTGCATGAAAAAAAGGTTGTCCAGCGAATTTACGCTCGATCTATCGAGGTCAATTTCAAAGATCAATTGGCGGTTATTTCCGCCGATCGGTTTACGGAATTCGATGGCCTCAAAGCCGCCACCGAAATGCGGCTTGAATTGAAATTTGATCTTGCCCAGCGCACTGTCATTAA
>JAYVXN010000401.1:0-3993 GCA_043785085.1 Bdellovibrionales bacterium
TCGTAATTTTGAAAGTGAAGACGTCATTGAAATGTTAAGCTGCCTTGGTGTTTTATGCTAGTCCCGATGCCGAGTCCGCCCCGCACCCGCGGGCTCGACTTTGGCAGAGCCGATCACTCCACCATTTTATCTAAAGGAGCGACCGTAAATTCTTTCATTTTTTGCATCTTTAATGAATACAAAAGAGCTTCGGCGGCATGACTTTCAGTGATGCAAGGAATGGCGTAATCGATACAGCTGCGGCGAATACTGAAACTGGCTTCCATCGCATGCCGACCCGAAGTGGTGTTAATCACCAAGGCCACTTTGCCAGAGCGGATGCGATCCACGCAATTGGGCCGCCCTTCGTGCACTTTCTTAACTGGGACACAGTCTAGACCATGGTCATAAAGAAAATGGGCCGTGCCTCGAGTCGCCGTGATGGTATAGCCGAGACCAATGAGCTCTTGGACCAATGAAAACAAGCTTTCTTTGTCTTTGTCTCGTAACGACAGAAATACTTCGCCTTTTGCTGGTAAGTTAATGTGACTTGAAATCGAGGCTTTCATTAGCGCTTCAGCATAATCGTCACCGCGCCCCATGGTTTCACCCGTGGACTTCATTTCTGGCCCGAGGATGGAATCTGCTTCCGGAAACTTCTTAAAAGGAAAAACCACGCCCTTAACGCTGACCTTAGTGACTTTGGACCAATCATATTTTTCCGGATGAACTTTTGTTGCGTCGTAACCTAACATCGCCATCACGCCGAGATCCGTAAGAGGAATGCGTGTGGCCTTTGCAACAAATGGCAGCGATCGAGAACTCCGGGGATTAGCCTCGAGCATATAGACTTCGTCATTTTTAACAGCCAACTGCAGATTCAAATGACCAATAGTATTCATTCGATCGGCAAGCTCAGTGCTCAATTCTTCAATGCGACGGCAGGTTTCAGGCTTCAGGCGTTGCGGCGGCAATACGCCCATGCTGTCACCGCTATGAACGCCGGCGGCTTCAAGGTGCTCGACGATGCCACCGATGACACTCCAATTTATTCCGCGCACGAGGTCGACGTCCACTTCCAGCGCTCCAGCTAAAAACTGATCCATCAAACAGGGCTCAGTTGGCCTGATAAAAGCACCGTGCCGGTCAAAATAACCCTGGAGTTCATCTGCTGATTCCACTACTTCCATACGCCGCCCACCTAGAACATAACTGGGTCGACAAATCACCGGGTAGCCAATGGTTTCGGCAATTTCGAGAGCCTCATCAAGTGAGGTCGCCATTCCAGAGGCCGGAATTTTGAATTTGAGATCGCGGCATAGGGCACTGAATCGGCCCCGGTCTTCGGCCAAGTCAATTGAGTCTAAGGTTGAGCCCAATAAATGAAAGCCTTCTTTGACGAGGACGGCGGCCAGATTAATGGGTGTTTGGCCACCAAGTTGCGCAACAAAACCTCGCGGTTGAACGCGTCTCAAGATTTCTAACATGGCTTCTTCGGTGAGCGGCTCAAAATACAATTCATTGCTGGTGTCATAGTCCGTCGAAACGGTTTCTGGATTGGAATTTACCATAATGACATGAAGACCTTCGCTTTGAAAGCGTTTCACACCACGAACACAGCTGTAATCGAATTCAATTCCTTGGCCAATACGATTGGGACCACTGCCCAGAATGACCACACTGTCGCGCTTTTGATAAGGCTGATTTGCGGAAGCCCAATAAGTCGAATAAAAGTACGGCGTTTCAGAGGCAAACTCTCCAGCGCAGGTATCGACTTGCGAATAGCCGGGATGAATCCCAAGACGCCAACGCAATTGCCGGATGTCGCTTTGATTTTTCTGGCAAAGGCGAGCTATTGCGGCGTCAGAAAACCCAAGCCGTTTCGCCTGTAATAAAATCTCAGCGGTCAGGCCGGAACAAGAGCACAGGGAGTTTTCAAAATCGATGATTTCTTTGATCTGTTCTAAAAACCAGGGCGTGATTTGCGTTAGCTCAAAGACATCATCAACGGTTTTTCCATCCCGAAAGGCCTGCGCGAGGTGAAAAATTCTTTGACTGTTCGGATTGGCGAGAAGCCTTTCCGAAAATGCGACCTCAGCGAAACCCTCCTGCCTGTTTTCGAGAGAGGAAAGTGCCTTGTGTAGCGACTCTTTAAAGGTGCGACCAATCCCCATGACCTCGCCCACACTTTTCATTTGTGTCGTGAGCGTGTCTTCGGAGCCAGGAAATTTTTCAAAGGCAAAGCGTGGTATTTTCGTCACCACATAATCAAGTGCCGGCTCATAGCAAGACGGAGTCGAGCGCGTGATATCATTGCGAATTTCTTCAAGTTCATAACCAATTGCCAGAAGGGCCGCAATTTTCGCAATCGGAAATCCCGTGGCCTTGCTGGCTAAAGCCGAACTGCGGCTCACGCGTGGATTCATTTCAATAACCAGGCGCTCACCGGTCAAAGGATGGGTGGCAAACTGAATATTGGCGCCACCCGTTTCCAAGCCGACCGCATTCACAATTTTTTTCGCTTCATCGCGCATGTCTTGGTATTGACGGTCAGTCAAAGTTTGTTGTGGCGCTACTGTGATGCTGTCTCCGGTGTGCACGCCGCAAGGATCAAGATTTTCAATGCTGCAGATGATGACGAAGGTGCCTTTTTTATCGCGCATGACTTCGAGTTCAAATTCTTTCCAGCCCAAAATACTTTCTTCGACTTGCACTTCGCTGGTTGGCGATTCTTTCAAAGCCTTGGCCAGCATGCTTTGATATTCTTCGAGCGAAAAAGCAATGCCACCACCGCCACCGCCCAAGGTGTAGTTGGGCCTAAGAATCAGTGGAAATCCGAGGGTATTGGAAACTTCGATACCCTGTTGGAAGGTGCGGACCATTTCACTTTTTGGGTAACGCGCGTTCACTAGATCGAGTATTTTTCGAAACTTCTCCCGATCTTCGGCTGCTCGAATGACCGTAGGGTCAGCTCCCAGCATCTGAATGCCGAGGCGTTTTAAAATACCCGCATCTTCTAGTTGCAAAGCCAGATTCAGCGCGGTTTGGCCGCCCAAGGTTGGAATCAAAGCATCCGGCCGCTCTTTTTCTAAGATTTTTTCAACAAACGGCACGGTCAATGGTTCAACATAGACTCGCGTTGCTAGATCCGGATCAGTCATGATTGTTGCGGGGTTCGAATTGACTAAAATAACTTCTAGGCCCTCTTGCATCAAAGCTTTGCAGGCCTGGGTGCCAGAATAATCAAATTCACAAGCTTGCCCGATCACAATCGGACCACTGCCGAGAATGATGACTTTTTTAAGATTTTGGATGCGTGGCACGCTCTCCCCTTCTAGAAGCGAACTTTTTTGTCGTTCGTGTACACATACTCGAGGCGCAGATGACGGTATTGCTCGAATTTATAGCGCATCTTTAGAAGACGAAGCATCAGAGATTCGTGCATCACGACATCTGACTTCTGCACTTTTTGAATTTCTCGCAAAATAAATTCACTGGCTTCAACCGGATGAAAACAAAAACCTTTGGTAAAATGAAACTGCTCTCCATCTGGAATCAAGCGGGCATCAAAAAACTCATCCCGGCTAAAACCAATGCTGATCGGAGAATTGCGAATCACGATCTTCTTTTTCGTAAAGAGATCTTTGACGTAAATATCCTCACCGCGAATTTTTGTAAATTCGAAGAGCGAATGCCGGGTATTGGCCAGTTTTTTAAAGTCTTCTTGTTCAGATGGATCACGTTTAAAATCTTTGGCGTCGACGGCGTGTTGCGCCGGGGTCATGCCGAGACCAATCAGGTTTCGGGTATAAAGATACCACTCTAGAAATTGCGTCATGCGCATTTCAAAAGCGATATTTTCTTCATCCACCACGCCAGCATCATCAAAGAATTCTTTTTTGGCATCAGCGACATCGTCCTGGTAGTCGCCGCTCGTGTAATGCACAATCAATCTTTCAGAGAGCAATTCAAATTTTCCGCTCATAACCCACTCAAAAAATAGTCAAACAAGTT
>JAYVXN010000402.1:0-3991 GCA_043785085.1 Bdellovibrionales bacterium
GAAGCGACAAAGAGTAACGGCTTTTTAGTTTGATTGACACCCTTGACTTACGGACGGCTACGATCAGCAAAACAGATTGCGAAAAACACCGCAACTAAGGGATTCTGGGGACCAAGAAGCCTCGTTAAAGACCGATTGATGATTCCAAAATTGAGAGGAATTTTTCTGGTTCCTCGTACATCGCAAAATGACCTGAGTTTTCAAAGGTCACCCAATTCTTGCCCTGAGTGTCTTTTAGCTTGTCAAAATATTCTCGCGACAGACTTAGGGGTGTAGCCATATCAAATTTCCCGTGGACAAAGTAAACAGGGACACTCAGTTCGGGAACTGACTTTCTCGCGTCATATCCATCTAAATACTTACTCAAATGCTCGAAAGTCCTTTTCATGGCAAGTTCCTGTGTCTCCATCTCCTTTTCGCTGTACTCCTTGTTTTTTTCAATGGCCTTCCCAAAATCCTGAAATGATAAGCGATGAGACATCCCACCAAACTTCCATAACAACCGGCCAATTACCATCGCTTGATCGAATCCCAACAGAGGCGGGTTCCCAACAGATTTGATCTTAAGTTCGGACTCCGAATCCTTTGCTGCTAATGCTTTTTCTCTTATATACTTTATCTTCAGTCGGTCCCCATCACGCATTGAAACCAGCGTACCTACGGAAATATATTGAGAAAACTCTCCTGGCCTTTTCGTCACCATATGGGAAGCCACAAGCGTACCCCATGAATGACCCACGAGAATAATCTTCGACTTTTTGAACTTCTTTTTTATTTTTTCGACCACTTGAAGGCCGTCATCGACAATCTGATTAAGGCTAATGGTGTCCTCGTTAAGGGCCGTGCTAAATGACTTGCCCGCACCGCGCTGGTCCCAATGCACAACCGTGAAATTCTTTAGAAATGGTTCATCAAAAGCTTGAGAGAACAACATCAAAGGTGAGCCTGGGCCTCCATGAATAAAGAGGACTACGGGACTAGATTCTTTTTTGCCTCGACACAATATCCATTGCTGCGCACCATTTATTTCTATCATCTCAAGTCGGGTGCGCATATCCGCAGCTCCGCTGTGTAATGTGTAGATCGTGGATAAAAAAAAACGAATAGCCAGCTTCGCATAAGCATTTATCGTAATAGGCCGAATTAGCGTTGCCAAGTCTTGTTACTGAGGAAGGTCCCTGATGCTTCTCCGCTTCAGAAGGGAATCTGAATGGGGTCCTGCTGCACAAACTCAGGGCAGCTCCTTGGGGCCGATCTCAGCGTTGTTGACGCTTGCGGTACTGAGTCCACCGAAACTGCGCCACGCCCTACTTTTCGTCAACAACGAGAGCGTTTGCGTGCAATGGCGTGAAAATCATAAAAGCCCGGTTTCAGGCTTACTCAAGCCTGACCTATGACCCCTATTTTCAATTGGCCAGGTCTAAAAATTACTATTTTTGCCAAACCGTCAGGAAGTCTGAGACTTTAGCTCATTTGGTGGCGTCAGTACCACCTCGGTCAAGATGTCTGCGCTGCCGGCCCCAAATATCTCAGGCCAAATCGAGTGTCATCGCTTCATTCAGACTTGATAGCGAGGCTTGAAGTGGATTTTTTCACACGCGTGAGCTGATTTGCAATGCCTCTTTCGATCGGACGGAATGCCGCTGAATACGGGTTGCGCCAATCATCACAGCCTTCGGTCGGAAACCATCAGATTGACGTGCATTTTAAATCACTCTTTATCCGCTCCGCTGTAATTTGAAGTGGCAACAATCCATAGGACAACAGCTGATCATTAAAGCACTTTAAATTGAAATGTCGGCCAAGCCGTTTTTCGGCTTCGATCCGCATTTGTTTCACCTGCAAATATCCAAAATAATAAGATGGGGCTTGGCCGACATCATCAAAAGTGTAGCGTCGTAACTCTAAGTTGGCCATAGCGGGCGAAACGCCCAATTCCTTAGTATACAACTCAATCACTCGGGCTCCTTTGATCTTCCCCAGTTGAATTTGTGGGTCAAGAAAGGTCCGTGCCATTCTCCACAATCGTGTCTGCAAAGCAAATAACTGTTCTTCAGGTTCAAGATAGGGATAAACTAAATCCTCGGCATAAAGAGCCCAACCCTCGATATTGACGCTATTTGCGGCGTATCGGCTTCGGATTATTGAGACTCCATGGTCCAGCATCTGACTATATTGCATATCGTGACCGGGCCGGCCCTCGTGCGCAGTCAAAATAATCGCGGGGAATCGCGATGAAAAATCATCAAATGGGAGTCCACTGGCTACGCTTGGGACCACAAATTCGGGCCGAATGCCCTTATTCCCCACAAGGGGCGGAGGAATCAAGTGAGGCACTGGTGCCGCCTTAGACTCTGCCTCACCGGCCACACGGATCTTGAGAGGTGTATCGGGAATTGAGATTAGGTTATTGGATTTCATGATCACATTGAGACGTGCATCTGCTTCTCGATAGAGCTGCTCGGCAGCACTGGCTGAAGTGACGGGTTTCGATTTAAGAAATTTGATGACTGAGGCCGGATCATTTTCGGAAAGAGAATATTTTCTAGAAACGAGAAGGGATTGATACCGAAATTTCTCATAGAGGTCTTTATACCCGACTTCTCCAATTTCAATGAGACGTTCAGGTGTAACATTCAGCTCCCGTTTTTTCAGGATTTGCGCATACATGGCTGGAAGAAGTCTCGGGTCTTTTCGTGCCTTTCGCAAAACCTTATTTTTGACAAAGTGATCGTAGCTCTTCACCTGTCTCGCAAATTCTGCAAAATCCGCATCCCAATCCGCTCTGCCAGAACTTTGCAGCAACTCCTTAATACCATCCCTATAAGAAGAAGAGTCCTTCAAATACTGCTCAACCTCGCCTTGGAAAGGGAAAAAACTAGCCTGACGCTGGAACTTCGTAATTTGTGCAAGGTCGAACTCCTGATAGGCCTCCAGAAGAGGTTTATGGTGTTGGTCGCCGTGAACATAAACCTTGAATCGGTCAACAGCTGCGGCTTTGCGATCAGGAGGCGATTGTGGATTTAGCAATATTTGAAGGTTCTTATAGATCTTAAGAGTGGCCGGGAAAAATTCGACTTCATGGGCGTGTTGGCTCACCTCAATTTGCTCAAACTCATTTTTAACCCAGTTTTGAAGAATTTGAATATCCGTTTTCAGTTCAAGGTCTTGCGTCTCAGATAGAATGTGATTCAGTTTTTTATTCCAGTTAACAAAGAACTGACGGTCACGCTCCTCAGTTTGCCCATCCATCAAAAGGCCGAGTTGATCAAATTTCGAATAACCCAACTGGCTTCCCACCTCGGGATGCAAAGCAGACAGAGCAATTGTGAATTCGGTCGCCAATTCATCTGATCTTACGATCCAAGATCTTTGAGCTAACGAAGAGGTTGACCCGACAGGCTCATGGGAACAACCTGCTAGGCCAACCAACATCGCGATGGAAAATAGCTTCATATTTCTCCCTCAGTGCAAAATCGCAAACAACGTCGCTGCAAATACCATAGTTTGTGATGAGCGTCATCAATATTGCTTGGCCGGCTTCAGGACTGCCGCAATAAGTGGTGGTGGAAGCTCCGTTTCAGGCATTCCGTTTTGAGTAGCCCCATTTTTCAATCATAGAGTTATGCTCATGGCCGGATGTGTTTTCATAGCACGACGACGAACTCGCCCGTGCCAAAAGCCAGCGGTTGGCCGTAACAAAAATTTGGAAGTAGGCTTGGACGATAAGTCTGCGCAAAACAAAAAAACTTTGTGCCAAATGACAGAAGAGTCGAGCGGTGTCGCAGAAAACTTCGCCGAGCTCGAACTTTCAAGTGGCGCTGGCAAGTGTTTAATTCACTTTGGAATACCAAAATCCGGTGAAAATTTTTGATGCGCTTCGATGCGCAAATCACTCGGATGGTGCTCGCAGTAACAGCGCGAATCCGTTGACCTCATGATTCGCGGCAAAACGTCTCCGTCAGCAAGCATTTGGCCTTTAGTCCAGGCG
>JAYVXN010000403.1:0-3963 GCA_043785085.1 Bdellovibrionales bacterium
CCCTTGAGTGCCCTTTTCTCTTTTAACCTTTTTCCCTTTGTCCGTGTCTTAAGCGAAGCTCCTGCAAGGGCTGGCCTGGTAGACTGTCAGGCAAGCCAGCCCTTCAGGAGCATCGCTTGCGAGAATTTTTTTAAAATGATTTATGTGGCGAGTCACGATTCAGCGATTTCGCGAGAGTCCATTTTAAATAACAGGGATGAAGGTGATGCTCATTAAAATCATGACGATTGCTTTTAGTTCCGCCTATGGGGGATTTAACGATGAGGAGTTATTTGATTTCGTACAATAACTTTGAAGTTCTCAAGTCTTCCATTTTTTCTGTTGGCTTGCACTATCGAAGCCTATCCCTCTCCGACGGTTTTGTATTTACATCCAAAGCAAGCAAACCCGATGCATGTGATGGAGAGCGGAAAAATCAGATATTTTTGTTTTGAGGCGAAAAAATCCAAGACTTGCAAGGCATTCGCCTTTATTTCTAAACCGAACGTACACTCCAAGCTGACCTATAATGGTAAATCGAGCTCCGTGACCGTATTTTGCCACGCGGTCCAAGCCAATCCTCAAATTCTCTTCGACGATTTCGGCAACGAAGTGCCGACTTGTAAATTTTCAGATCGGAGCTTTTTCGTGGCTTGGGACTTTCTCGTCCACATTTAAACTGGGACGACGATCAATTCGGATGGGCTGACTCATTGCTGAGTCAGCCCACCACGGACGTATTGGAAATTCCGTGCCGCTACTATTGCGCCGACGGCCTGTGAATTCGCACACCATGGTGATGTAATTGAACCATTGCCGGGAAGCGGGTTTTCGATCCAAAAATAGTTTAGCTCTCAAATCAGTTCACGCGAGACTTTGCGTGCGACAAATTTCTTAAGAGCAAGTGGTTGTGGCAACGCAAGTGCTAAATGAAATTTGATTAAAATTTAGAACTCAAAAAGAAATTACGCAGTTATGACGCATAGCAACTGAATCGAAAATCCCAAAACTTCGCGAAGTGGCGATGCCTTTCGAATAACTGCGCTCACTGGACCATACTTTGTATCGAATTGCACAGACCATTTAGATCGAGGCGAGGGCGTATCGCCGCTACTGTTAACCGTATCCTTGTGACCTGTCCAAATCTATAACGTTTAATTTGCTCTTCACAAGGCTTTGAAAAATCACATAGTCTGAACTAGGAATCGGCATCATGCCAGGAACAGTAACCTTACATCGGGTGATCGCCGCTCCACCCGAGCGCGTTTTCAAAGCGTTTATTACGGCGGGAGCATTTGCCAAATGGCTTCCGCCAAATGGATTCTACCAAATGGATTCTACGCAATCGTTCACTCCATGGATCCCAAAGTTGGCGGCACCTATAAGATGTCTTTCACCAATTTGACCACAGGGGGCGGCCACTCCTTCGGTGGCAAGTACGTCGAAATGGTGGAAGGTAAAATATTGAAGTACACAAGCCGCTTCGACGATCCCAATATGCAGGGAGAAATGCAAAACACGATTACTCTTACAAAGTCGATCGCGGGCACGAATCTTAAAGTCGTTCAAGAGGGAATTCCAGACATGATTCCCACCGATATGTGTTATCTCGGCTGGCAGGATTCGCTCGATCAACTGATTGCGCTCGTCACTCCTGAAATCAACCAATAGTATGGTGGTGTGGGGTTGACCATGGTCGAACAGGTCAGCCCCATGCTTTCGCAAAAACCATTTCGGCCACGATATTAAGTTGGGAAAATCACTTGAAAAATCGCCACCCGATAGCGCCGGAACATACCGCCGTCCGAACGGCTCTTTGGCGAGCGCTCCACGTACAACTCGATCATAAGCCTCATATCTTCACGGATGAAATTGGCGCAAAGCTTGTGGCCGAAGAGAATTGGATGGCTCGCCCTGACATGAATCCCGATTTTTCAAAAAGCATGCGTGCATCCATCACTGGACGAGCGCGTTTCATCGAGGATCTCGTCGAAGAGGAGGTAAAAAAGGGTATCACTCAATACGTGATCCTTGGAGCAGGATTAGATACCTTCGCTCAGCGGAAACCTGACCTTGCATCGCGGATGCAGATTTTTGAGGTCGACCAACCAGGTCCGCAGGCATGGAAACAAAAACGCTTGGCTGAGCTTGGACATCAAATACCATCAAGCTTGCACTTCGTGCCCGTCGATTTCGAAGGTGGTCAATCATGGTGGGACGAGCTGATAAAGGCAGGATTTGATAAGCACAAATCCGCCATGGTCGTTTCGACTGGCGTCTCGATGTATCTTTCAAGAGAAGCAAACCTGGCGACATTTGAGCAAGTTGCAACGATTGCACCGCATTCGATTTTCGCCACCACTTTTATGCTCTCCATCGGCCTCCTAGACGCTCACGAAAGATCCATTATGGAATTCGTCATGAAGAAAGCGAGAGCGAGCAGGACACCATTTGTGAGTCTCTTCTCTCCAATCGAGATTCTAGCAATGGCAAAGGAAAGTGGTTTTAAAGAAGCAAAATATGTTTCAGCAAAAGATATTTTCGATCGCTATTTTGCGAGCCGCACGGACGGATTGAGTGCTGGAGACGCTGAAGCCTTTTTAATCGCTAGGACCTAAACAAAACTGAGGTCGATTGCTTCGAATAGGCCAACCTAAACCAATATATTTCTGATGCGCTGAATACGCCACGTCGCATGGTTGGCTCTATTTGCGGACCTGGGCGCAAGCTTCACGAAAAAATAAAAATTCAATGGCCAATACTTCGGAGAAGCCTTCGCGATCGCGAAGGATTGTTATTCAATACAGACTGAAGATTGGTGCAAGGTCAGCCGAGCGCAGCTGAGTGCACAGTCCAGAGACTTTAACTGCGCTCCACCGACCGTCACCGATCAAGTAACAATAAGCTTTTCTGATTGGACGAGTCGAGGGCCCAGCGACGGCCTACCGTGCGCTCCCACGCGCGACACCGAGACGGTCTTCGTAAGCACTCCACTGGTCAGGTTTACGTTGATTTCTAGCACACGGCTGGATTTGCCGTTGAGGCAAAAACCACAAGCAGATAGGCTCGGGATAAATGGCCAGGCGCAAATCCCGCAGCCTCATTGATTAACCAGGAAGCTGGATGCACTGGCAAATCAGCTCAGCTTTTTGCCCATGAGTCGGGGCCAAAGGCAGAGTGATTAATTTGAAAGCCAACGATAAAAATTCTTTGGCGGGATAATTTGGCCTGTGGCAGGAATGCTTCAGAACTCTCATAATCCTGACAATCGGCAAAATGAAACTTAAGAAGACCGAAAATTATAACCGGGGACGAGCGTGCGTTAAGAGTCTACGACCCCGTCGAACACCGCCTCAGTTGGGTCCAGATCACATGCTCAAATCCACCCAATTAGCGCCCCAGAAAGATTTGATTTTGGCAACGTAACGAGTCAATAAAATATATTTACCAAGCGCAAGTATATGCGTTCTGACGGGAAAAATCGGTTCGGATCGACGCGGATTTTTGGAAATTCCTCGACGGCGCTGTTACCTCTCTGCGAGTTATGAAGCGGCCTGTTCCATTTATCATACTCAGACGATAGAAAAATACATTCAGTTTGTTTAAATTAAGGCGCGCGGTTTCGCAGGCAGTTTTTATCACTCCGAATTTTTGCTTTGTGTTCCTGATTTTCAGAAAAATGTGTTCCTGATTTTCAGAAAAAATCGTGGAGTCCATAACTGTGTGTTTAGATGGCTACCTGTTGTTTTCGTTTTCAGGCAAAGCAATACACTCATCTCGTATTTTTTCGAGACACCTTCGTCAAGCGCACGCCTTATGAGTGTATTCTAAATTCTGATTGAGTAAAATCGGAGGTATTCATATTTGAAGTTTGACCAAAAATGGGACCGTGAAATAAGGCAATCGTGAAACTCCACGAAAGAAGTCAACAGGGTAACCGGGGCCAGCGGTAGATTTCAAGGATTCGAGACGTATATGAACGGA
>JAYVXN010000404.1:0-3960 GCA_043785085.1 Bdellovibrionales bacterium
CACCAACGTAACCAAACAATTGCGCGCCATCTTCACCAAGCGGGTAGCTGCGCACGACAGCTTCTTTGATTTCGATTCCGGAGAAATCGTTTTTCACCAGTTCTAAGCCGAAGATTTCGTCAGGAGAGAGGTTTTCTTTGATACGAACGCCTCGAAAGGGCCCGTTGATGCGTTTGGATTTTTGCACCATTTGCATGACCACAGCACCTGGAATTTTCAGAGCCCGACCCACGGCATTTGAGGTCGCTTCGAGATCTGAGACGTATTGAGGTAAAATCGACGCTTCAAAGCCCGGCAGGTTTTCAACCAGTGGTGTCCCCTCGCGGTCATAGATAATGCCGCGGGGAGCGAGAATCTTCGTCTCTTTAATACTGTTTTGTTCAGAAAATACGCGCAGTTCTGTGCCGTTGATGATTTGCAAAACCCACAAGCGGCCGACGAACAACACAAAGACAAAGCTGATCACGCCATAAATAAAGCGATAGCGTGAGGCATATTCTTTGGCTTCTTGTTCATTGTCAGGCAAATAATGGTTCATAAGACTTGCGCTTTAACTTCGGCTGGTTGTTCACGTTCTGTCCAGAAATCAAACCATAAAAACACGATATAGAGTAAGGGCGAAATTAACGGCGTCAGTAAAGCCTCAATGATCCAAGAGAGAATCTCTGGGCGAGAAATCGTGGTTTGCTCTAATATCATCGAGCCGACCATATGATAGAGATGAAAGAGCAAGGCCGCACAGCCACAGACCATCATGAAGTAGGTGTGCCCGGGCCAATAAACTCTTTGTTTAACGATTCGCACAGTCAGGCCGAGCGCGAGACAAAGCAGCATGAATAAGCCTTCAGAAATCGTCGTCATCGTCGAAAGAATGATGCAAAGAAAATACATCATTGGTACAGCTTCATTCACGCGCCTGAATAGAAAAAGATAAACTAAAATTGGAATCCAAAATGCTGGCGCCGGAATATTACCGAATATTTGAAACCAAAGCGACGTCTGCATACTGCCTAAAATCAGACCCGCAATGGCAAACAAAAGAATGTTGCCAATTAAATTTGCGGTCTCCTTCATTCATGACCTCCGACGTGCCCGGGCGTGTCGGGTCCAGAGAGGCCGCCATGAGTGGGCAGGCCCAAGGGTGACGCAGCGGCAGGTCCAGGTTGCGTTTGCAAAGGAGAGCCAGGAGCAGGATTGGCTCTGAGGGCGAGTGGCGGTCCGAAGTCTTCGCTTGATTTCATTTTATCAGAAAAGTCCTCATCGCCGGAGTTCAACACAATGAAAACCTCTTCGACGTTCGATGGATTCACGATGGGCGTAACGGTGGCTTCTTGGCTAATTCCGTAGTCCGTTTTTTTTACTGAAGTGATTTTTCCAATCGGAAAGCCTTTCGGAAAGTAACCATAGAGTCCCGAGGTCACAACCGTATCGCCAACGGCGGCATCGTCTGGACGTTTCAAATAGCGCATACGAGTGGTCGTCGCATTTTTTCCTGAGACAATCCCGCGGGCGCGGGTTCGCTGTACTAAAGCGTCAATGCTGGCGGCACGATCCGTGAGAACCAAGACTTGAGCCGAATCAAAGTCAGGTCGAAAGACATACCCCACCACACCTTCGACCGTGAGCACGGCTTGAAATTTTTTAAGTCCGTGTTTAAGGCCGCGGTTGATACGAATCGAGTAATGATCAGGCGACAAATCATGAGCAATGACTTTAGCCGCCAGGAGTTCCATTTTCGTTCCTTGTTTGAACCCAAGTAAATTGCTGAGGCGCTCGTTTTCTAGTTTCAGCTCGGTCATTGCACCCAATGTGGCGCGCAATTCTTCGTTGTCTCGCTGCAGAGTTTGGTTTTCCATTTTGATGCCGATCAGATTCAGATACATCGAAGTCGTGCCACGCACACCGCTGGTGAAGGTGCTGTAGCTAGTCTGTAAAAAGCCAGCGGCCCAGCTGAAGGGTTTTTTGTAAAAGGGCTCATCTCCAGGATTGCGCTGCATGTTGAGCGACAACAAGGGCAAGGCGATGAAGATCATCCAAATCAATGCTTTGCGTATATCAAAGGCGAAAAAATTCAAGACTCGTCACTCCCGCGAGAAATCCCAGGCGTTCATGACTCAGAAAACTCTCAGAAAACTCTCAGATGAATCTGAGTCTAACTGAGGCTAACTGAGCGAGCGGCTGGGCGGAAAATCCATTTCCATCAATGCAATCAAAAAGGTATTCACTAAAAAGGTAGCAAAGGCTGAGTCTGATTCCAAGAAATCTCCTTGAAAATTCACATAAAAATAGATCAAATGGGCCGACTCGGAGGAAATAATGTTTGAAGCCCTAAAGAAAAAGAGCCGCAACAACACCAAACAGATCACCGCTTGGGTTCTTTTTGGTATGATTATTCTTGTTTTTATTTTTTGGGGTTTGACTCCACGAAACCAAAGTATCAGCGCTGGCGGCCCGGCTGCTCAGGTAAATTCTCGGGCGATTTCCCTCAGAGAATATGCCGAAGCTGTCGAAAACCTACGTCGGCAATATCCGAGTCCAGAAGGGGTCCCTCCTGATCAGGAGCGTCAGAGAAGCCAGCAGATTCAACAGATGGCACTTGAGCAATTGGTAAATTTTGAACTCCTCGAGCAGGGTGCTCAGCAAAATGGCTTTTTAGCGACCGATGCTGAGGTGCGTGACACAATTGCAGCGATTAAAGAGTTTCAAGAAAATGGCCGTTTTCAGCGCGAGCGCTACCAGGCCTATCTGACGGCCACCAGTAAAACAGCCGCCGAATTTGAAGATGAAATGCGCCGCCAATTGGTGTTTCGAAAAGCGCAGCGCACCTTCAGTGACGTGCTGAAGCCATTGCCGATGGAAGTCACTCGGCAAAAAGAGTTGAGCGAGACAAAGACCAATGTCGAATTTGCATCGATGTCGACGGAAAATTTGGTCAAGCCTGAAATGGTGACAGAGAGGGAAGTCAAAGATTTTATGGCAAAGCCCGATTCAGAAAAGAAACTGAAAGAATACTTCGATGTGCACAAGCAGGACTTCAACACTCAAGAGCAAGTTCATGCCCGGCATATTTTGATTAAAGCTGAAAAAGGCAATGCCGAAGCGGAAAGGAAGGCGCTTGCTAAAATCAAAGAGATTCAAGCCAAGCTCAAAACTGAAGACTTTGGCAAACTGGCTAAAGCTAATAGTGAGGATCCTGGAAGCAAAACGAGCGGAGGGGATCTCGGCTTCTTTAGCCGTGGTAAAATGGTTCCGGAATTTGAACAAGCTGCTTTTTCACTGGCGCCGAATCAGGTGAGTGAGCCGATTAAAACTGATTATGGGTATCACCTTATTCAGGTTTTAGAGAAAAAGGGCGCAACTCAGGCTGACTTCAATGCCTTAAAGCCGCAAATTGCCAAAACTTTAGTGGCGCAAGAAAAATCCAAAACGGCCATTGATGAAGTTCGCGAAGCCGTTAAAACTGGTAAAGCCGATGAGATTGGTAAAATCGCTGCAAAATACAAATTGAAGTGGGAAGAAACTGGGCCTTTCAGCATTGAGACTGAGTCGATTCCGCATGTTGGCGCCAATGATGAATTTCTAAGTCAGGCGTTTACGCTTTCAGCTGAGCACCCTTATGCAACCCAGCTGGTTCGTCAGGGCCCGACCGCCTATATATTGAAGTACAAAGCCCTTCCTTCTGAAAAATCCAAGAACAAGACAGCAGCCAACAATCCTTTCGCTAAGCCCGATATGATGCAGGATATGATGGCTGAGCAAATGGCGATGCAGCGAACCGGTGACGTCATGAAACACTGGCTGCAAAATCTGAAGAAAACTTCTCGAGTTGAAATCAATCAAGGCGTCTTCCAGCGGTAGACGTCTAAACCCCAATGTTGCATAAACTTTCGGTCGGAACCGCTGACGCTTGCTCCAGAAGCCCGAATCTGACGACTTGCTCAGAAAATCTGGACTCAACGT
>JAYVXN010000405.1:0-3956 GCA_043785085.1 Bdellovibrionales bacterium
CGGCTGATTGGCAACGATACCGACGCTCCGGCCGTTGAAGCGGGCAAAACCAACACTGATGTTTTTTGCGTAATGTTGGTGCACTTCAAGAAAATACCCCTCATCGACGACGAGTTTGATCAACTCATTCATATCGTAAGGTTTTTTTGATGAATCAGGAATAAAGGTGTTCAGCGATTCCTCAGTACGATCGGGAGGATCGTTTGACGGCACAACCGGCGGATCATCGACGTTATTGCTCGGCAAGAAATTGAGCAGCTCGCGAACCATCAGCAGGCAATGCTTATCATCATTGGTGGCAAAATGCGCGACACCGGATTTTTGTGCGTGAGCCAGGGCACCGCCGAGCTCCTCTTTCGTCACCTCTTCATGAGTCACTGTCTTAATGACGTCGGGACCAGTCACGAACATATAGCTGGTATCTTTCACCATAAAAATAAAATCGGTGATTGACGGCGAGTAAACCGCGCCACCCGCGCAGGGCCCCATGATCGCGCTGATTTGTGGAATGACGCCCGAAGCAGTGGTATTGCGTAAAAAGATATCGGCATAGCCACCGAGTGCTTCGACACCCTCTTGAATGCGGGCGCCGCCCGAATCATTTAAGCCAATCATCGGCGCGCCGATTTTCATGGCCATATCCATCACTTTTAAAATTTTATTGGCTTGGGTTCGAGACATCGATCCGCCGAAAACCGTGAAGTCTTGGGAGTAAACACAAACCATTTTTCCGTTGATGCGGCCATAGCCCGTGATCACACCATCGCCGAGAATCTTTTTGTCAGCCATGCCAAAGTTTTGGCTGCGATGGGTGACAAAGCGATCCATCTCGACAAAGCTGCCGGGATCAAGAAGAACATCGAGGCGTTCACGGGCCGTGAGGCGCGTGCCTTCTTTGTGTTTAGCTAATCGATCCGCTCCGCCGCCCATCATGGCCTCAGAATTTTTTTCTTCTAGGTGGCGAATGCGCAATTCGGTTTTTGAAATTTCAGTCGTACTCATTTAGTCCTCACTCTGTCGCTAAAAAATGCTTAAGGATAATATCGGCCATAAAGACGCGGAAAAGGAATGGTCTCACGCACGTGCGGCAATCCGCAGATCCAGGCAACCGTGCGTTCGACGCCCAGGCCGAAGCCTGCATGTGGAAAACTGCCATAGCGGCGCAGATCCATAAACCATTCAAAATCTGATTCTTTTAAATTATGTTCTTTAATCTTGCTCTGCAGGATTTGCAGGCTATCTTCACGCTGGCCACCACCGATGACTTCGCCGTAGCCCTCAGTCGCGAGTAAGTCACAGTTCAGGCTTCGACCCGGCTCTTTCGGATCTTCTTTCATATAAAACGGTTTGATCGCAGACGGATAGTGATGCACGAAAACTGGTTTTTCATACTTTGAGCTGATGATCGTTTCGTCAGTTCCGCCGAAGTCATCACCAATCACGAATTCAGGATTTTCTTTTTTAATGATCAGGGCGGCCTCGTCGTAATGAACGCGCGGAAACGGCGCCTTGATCACTTTGAGTTTTTCAATATCGCGCTCAAGGGATTTTAATTCTTCTTCGCGATTCTTAGCCGTGCGCTGGACGACGTATTCGACAAACTGTTCAGCCAGTTCCATATTGTCATACAGGTCATTAAAGGCGACCTCCGGCTCAACCATCCAGAACTCAATCAGGTGCCGCCGAGTTTTTGATTTCTCGGCACGAAACGTTGGCCCGAAACAATAAACTTTTCCCAGTGCTGCAGCGGTTGCCTCCATATAAAGCTGACCCGATTGCGAGAGATAAGCTTTCTCATCAAAATACTGAGTTTCAAATAAAGTTGATGTGCCCTCACATGCATTTGGCGTAAAAATTGGCGCATCAGTTAGCGTAAAGCCGCGGCCATCGAAAAAATCGCGAATGGCAGCCACAATTTCAGCGCGAACCCGTAAAATCGCGTGCTGGCGTTTTGAGCGCAGCCACAAATGCCGATGCTGCATGAGAAAATCGGTGCCATGTTCTTTTGGCGTTATCGGATAGTCTTGCGCAATTTGTATGATTTCAAGTTCGTCGGCGCCAAGTTCGTAGCCACCGGGACTGCGTTTTTCTTCGCGGACAATTCCGGTTACACGCACGCTGGTTTCTTGGGTTAGGAGCGGAAAGGATTTTTCAAAGGCCTCTTCATTGCATTCGCCGCGAAAATAAATGCACTGACAAGTGCCGGTGCCATCTCGCAGGAGAAGAAATTTAATCTTTCCAGAAGAACGAGTGTTGTAAACCCAACCCTTCAGTTCAACTTTTTGCCCCACGTAATTTTTAAGATCTGAAATGTAAAATCGCATAGTAAAGGTGTGCCCCCTTGAGCTGCGGTTGGGCAATAAACAGTTCCGCAACCTTAGATTCGTTTGAGAAGCTAAGAAAGTAGCCAATTAACCATGCGTTAGGCAAGCACTCGGGGAGCATAGTTCGGCGCTGCGCAATGAGTCGCCGATAAGGTGAGTCATGAGAGCGATAGGAGGTCCTTTAGAGCTGATTGATGGTGCGAGAAATATTCAGTCGGCCGGCGGTGCTGACAGAAAATGGACCCGCGTCGACACCATTTAGAATCGCTGCTTTGATTTGTGCGGCGGTTGCTTGTGGCCGGTAACTCCAAGCGAGAGCCACGGCGCCCGTCACAAACGGTGTCGCCATACTTGTGCCGCTCATATAGGCAGTGTTTTTCTGATTGGTGCCATCGGTAGCGGTGTAATTCGGGACTGAGCTTAAGATATTCATGCCAGGTGCGACAAGGTGCACAAGAGTGGTGCTGAAGTTAGAAAAACCGGCCATATAGTCATGTGACGACGAGGCTCCAACGGTGATTTGTGATGGCAAATTATAAGATGCAGGATAAGAAGGAAAACTGCCGATATCTTGGCTGTCGTTTCCCGCCGCCGTTACAAAAAGAATGCCCTTGCCATCAAGATCCGCAATTTTCGATTCGAGAACGGTTGAGCAACCCGAACCGCCCCATGACGCATTGATCACTTTTGCACCCATCAGCGCCGCATAATTGATCGCTGAAATCGCATCGCCCATCGTGCCAGAACCATCCGAGCTCATAAAATTAAGTGGCAAAAGCTTGGCTTTCTGAGCCATGCCGAAAACCGGGCCGCTGCTATGCTCGGCCAAGATGATCCCCGAAACGTGTGTGCCATGGTCCGTCATTGGCAGAACATTGGCGGATTGGTTGGCAAAATCCCAGCCACTGACGTCGTCAATGAAACCGTTTTTATCGTCGTCAATTTTATTATTCGGAATTTCTCCGGGATTCACATAAATCTGATTTTTCAATTGCGGATGCGTGAGATCGACACCGGCATCAACCACGGCCACCAAAATTCCTTGGCCCTCAATACCTTTTTGCCAAACTGCCGGAGCTTGAGTGATTTGTTGACCCCAATCATCCGGGATTGGCGTCGATGTCGCCTGTACTACTTCGAGTGGCTGCGTGAAAGTGACCACCTGATCATGTTCAGCCACTTCAATAGCGTCGCCATTTGGCAGCATAAATTCTCTAATAAACGTGTCGCGATCAGGAGACGAAACTGTCGTCACGTTGCCATTCGTCCATTTGACGATAAATCGATTCGGGATGGCGGTGCCGGAGCACTGCAGTTTGGTCAGTGCAAAGTTGTTTGGCGTAACGGTGGCGGGGTTCGTGTTACAGGCTGAAATTAAAAGAGAAGTGAAAAATACAAGTAAGATGCTGCGCCCGTCCATTGGAGCCTCCCATGGAAACTTCTTGTCTCCATGTTTCTTTGTCGGAAGCTGGCGCGATTAAGGTTAGTCGAGTTTCAAAGCAGTGGCGGCTACGCAGGGCATTTGCGGAAATCTGGACTTATTGTCTGGGAAAAATTTGCAAATTGTTTTTCAGCCCTCGGGGTCAGGCAACCCACTGTTCCGTCGTGCTGCGATCTCATAAACGATCAAAA
>JAYVXN010000406.1:0-33512 GCA_043785085.1 Bdellovibrionales bacterium
GTACTCATTACCGAAAGTCTGGATTATGACCTAATTGGGCAAATTGTCCTTTAGGATACAGTGCGCTAAACCGTTAAAAGTAATGGGGATTAGATTGACCCGATTATTTGGAGCGAGTAAAGATTAAGTTAACATAACATCCTGAGGTGCGCTGTGCTATCGAGCAAATTCATTCTATTGGTGGTCTATTCGGCTGTTCTCTTTTTCGTCGTTAACGTTTTAATAAACTAAATATGACGAAATCTTCTTATTCTCAGGCTTACTAGCCCGGGCAAAATTACATCTAAGACAGTAAAATTTTCCGAAAAATACCAATTTCCAAAACCCAATTGCCTTACGTCTCCCTCCTTGGTAAATGCCTTGGCACCTATTGAATTATTTTTCAGTGGTTAATTTCCAAAAAAGGGGATCCAAAATGAAGTCTTTGCTATTTTCAGCTTTGGCAGCAGCATTTGTTTTAGGAGCAACGACCGTTAAGGCCGCCACTCCAGAAGAGTTGCTGACTCAAGCACAAGCGGCCTTTGCTCAAAGAGATTACACCGCAGACGGAATCAAACACGCTCAAGATGCCGTTGATGCCTACACTCAACTCGTTGGCATGACGACTGACAAAAAAGCCATAGCACAATACAGCTCTGGCCTTTCTGAATCCCTGTACTTTGTTGGCGATGCCAGCTCTGACAACAACATAAAATTATCAGTCCATCAGCAAGGTATCACTGCTGCTGATAACGCTTTAAAACTCTACAATGTCACGAACGTCAGCAGCGTCGCTCAACCTATTCTTGACAGCCTGAAAGCTCTGCCGGCTGATGAGCAAGCAACGCTTGGTGGGCTGCTCTATCAACGTGGTGCCAACCTCGGCAAATGGGGTGAGGCCAACGGAATTTTAGCTTCTTTGAATAAATGGCCAGAACTCCGCGATACGATGCAGTTGATCATCAATATCGGCCAAAAAGCTGACCACCAATATGGCGCTTATCGTATTTTAGGTCGTGGCTATTATAAAATTCCTGGGTTTTTGGGCGGCGATGTTCAGAAATCGATGCAGTTTTTGTCAGCTGCCGTAAAGAACACCCTGGTTCCGGGAACGATCTTCAGCAAAAGCGGATACAACAACATCTATTTAGCTGATGTTTACAAAGATAATGGAAAAGCCGATCAGGCTAAAGCAATTCTTCAGGCCTTTGTAGCCGCTGATCCTGCGTCGATCGATGCAAACTCAGTGGTTGAGATCAAAAAATCTCAAAAAGACGCTCAGGACATGTTAAACAACATGTAATTGAATTTCGAAGTTTGAATTGGCCCTTAAGCGGAAATCTTAAGGGCCGTTTTTTTGTGCCTATTAGTTCCAAAAGGAAGCATTCGAATGAAAAAACAGCTCATTGGTTCTGTGATTTCGATTTTAGTTGCTGCGCAGGCGTCAGCAGGAAGTTTAATGGCGCCCTACTCCATGGATAGTGCGGACACCCTTCCTAAAGGCGTGCGTAGTGTTCGTGTGGCGACCTTCACGACAGAAATGTCAAATAAGCTCGACGGCAGCGGTCAATCAATTTCACTCGGTGCGCCCTTTAGTAAACCGGTCACATATAATGCGCTCAGTGGTGCTCAACCGGCGGGATTTCAACGCGGCTCATTTCAGGGATATCTTGAATCAAAGGGCTTGAGCCTCAGTGACGTCGCGGGGCAAACCCATGGCATCGTTGATGTTCGTTTGACCGCGACTGTTCCGGTTGTTGCCTATGGTATCACTGATAATTGGACCGTCGCTGTTGCTGTGCCAGTGCTTTATTCAAGCACTAATGTCGACACGGGCTGGGAGGCCAACGACAGTATGCAAAGTATGATCAACCAAGCGGCCAGCGAGGGGCGTGCGGCCCAGTTGCGTGCAGCCCAGAGTAAGCTCGCCAATGTGGTGGCAGCACAAATCGCATCCTACAACTATAAGCCTGTTGAAAACGAGTCTCATACAGATCTGGGAGATATCACCCTGGTTTCAAAAGAGCGGTTACTGAAAGGAAGCAAAGTGACCTTTGCGCTTCAAGAGCGCATTGGCCTTCCGACAGGACGCCCGGCTGATCCGGATAAATTAGTTGATGTACCGCCTGGTGATGGCTTTTATAAAGCCGGAATTGCGGGCATCACTGATTACCATTTGAACTCGAATTTGATTTTCAGCAACTCAATTGGCTACACCATGCAGATGCCCACACATTTGGCAAAACGCATTCCCACCACACCGGCTAGTCAATTGACGGCCGATACCGATTCCGAAACTCACGTTAAAATGGGTGATATTTTTAGCGGATCTCTTGGTGTGAAGTATACCGTCGCACGTTTGTGGACCCTAGGTTCAGCCTATGTGTTTCAGTATAAGGGCCCTGATCAATATGGTGGTGGCCTCTATTCACAAGAGCGTTACAATTATCTTTCAATCGATACAGAACAAACCTTGCAGACAGCCCAGGCGGGCCTGACATTCAGCACGTTGCCGATGTATTTGACGAAGCATTTTCCGGTGCCGCTTGAGGCGAGCCTGAATTATGCACAGATTTTATCGGGTCGAGATGTCAATGAAGCCAACATCGCTTCATTCGAATTCGTGATGTATTTCTAAGGGAGCGCAAATGAAAAAACAGCTTTTAATATTATTAGTGGTTGGTCTAGGCGGCTGTAGCGTGAAGCGCGATACTGTGGCGAATAATCCGCCGCGCATCCCTTCGCCGAGCGAACAGAAGTTTACCAGCGAAGCAGGCACTCTGAATCCTCAGACGATTTCGATTTTCTTATGGCCAGAAAACTGGAAGACAGAAGATGAAATCCGCACCCATGTTCGCGATCTGAACCGGGCCTCGGCAAAAATCGATGACATTACTAAAAAGCTCCTAGGCGAGTCGGGTGAGCTCGAAACTCTGACAAAGAAGTTTTCAGACGACAAATGCGCTGTGACCTACGGCAATCTTGGTCCTGATGATGATCCGGATTTGATGGATCAAATTCCGTGGAAAGCCATGCCGACTGATCCAGCCGGTGCGGCCGGTTGGACGGCTTGCGTGAGCAATCAAGATCGTCGGCTATTTTTAAAATCTGATATTGATACAATAAAACAAAAAGAATTTATTCCGGCCGCGACCGTTGCGAGTCAGATCATTGATCCAGGATATCCAAAAGTCGTGACCAATGCTCGAAGCGTGAATGCCCAAGCATCGAAGATCGTGTTCGGCGCCAATGGGGATGTTGAAATCGTGTTAAAAGACTTCATTCTCACAAAGGTCACTCAGTCCTCTAAGGCCAATGAGTCGAAGATCACCAATGCCGTTACCGGAAAACTTGTGCCAACCCCGGGCGGACAAATCACCCATGTCGTCTACGACTCGACTAAGCGTTCACTGAGTTTCACTGTTCCTGAGTTGGGTTTAAATGCTCAAGGAGATGCAGTTACGACCGGTGGCGTGTATGAGTTCAATCTGGCCCGCGCCGCGAACTTTTTGACTTTCGCGCGCTTTGTCGGCGACGTGAAATACACAAACGGCAGCGTCAGTCGCTTGGGCTCTATTAAAATTGACGGAGTTCTTGAAACGCCGAATTAGTCCTACTGTTTAAAGTAGAAAATATCCTCATAATTGCGGCCGATCTCTTCTGAATCCATACCGTATCCAACTAAATACCGGTCATCGATGGTCGCTCCGGCATAGTCGGGGCGAATCGGTAG
Organism: Bdellovibrionales bacterium; assembly: GCA_043785085.1. GTDB lineage: Bacteria > Bdellovibrionota > Bdellovibrionia > Bdellovibrionales > JAMPXM01 > JAYVXN01. The sequence goes on from JAYVXN010000406.1 coordinate 3,713, forward strand.
CTCACGGCGAGCGGGTTTATCTAAGAGCGCGACGACCTTGAGTGAAGCCGGTGAACTGGCAAGAAGGCGCGTTTTTAAGAAGTTCAAGGTGCGGCCCGCATCCAAAATCTCTTCGACAATCAATACGTGCTTACCAGCGATATTAGTGCTGATATCTTTTTGGATGCGAATTGCACCATGTTTTTCAGTCGATGTGAGATGAACAAAGTCGACTTGTTGAGGAAGTTCAATTTGGCGAACCAAGTCAGCGAGAAAAATAAACGAACCTTTGAGCGGGCAGATATGAATGATCTCTTTGCCGGCGTAGTCTTTTTCGATTTCTTTAGCCAGGCGCCGCACGGTTTTGGCGAGCTCTTCTTTGGTGAAGAAGGGGATCATGCTTTTCTTGAGACGCTCCATGTGCTTGGCTCCTTTAAGTTCGCCGGGTGCTTATGCTAAAAGTGTCGAGTTCGTTTCTTGTGCCATTTGCAGGTACTTCAGCGCGATCGGGTGATCTGGATCGCGGAGCAGGGCGGTTTCCCATTGTTCCACGGCTTCAGCCACCTTGCTGGAATTATAATAAAGCAAACCCAGCTTTAGCCTTGCCGGAACAAACTGCGGGAACTCTTGCACCAGCATTTTCAATTCGCGCAGAGCCTTTGGTTCTTCTTCAAGGCGAATAAAGCACTCGACGATTTTCATTTTAAGCTCAGCCTTGCGGGTTGAAAGAGCGATGGCCGTTTCATACTGCGAAAGCGCCTCATGGTAGCGCTTGTTCTGAAAGTAGAGTTCACCGAGTTCATCATGCTTGGTCGCGAATTTTTCTTGAATATAAGGGTCGCCTTCGGCGTTCTTGCGCTCCAGAACCTTTTGCGCCTCGACAAAAACCTGACGGCCTTCTTCGTACTTTCCAAGATCATTGAGAATGATCGAGAGGCCAACGCTCGCATCGGTATAGCCCGGATCAATTTCAAGAGCGCGGCGAAAGGTTTTAATAGCTTTATTGAACTTGCCCTGATCGTAGTAGATTGTCGCGAGCATTTGGAAAACTTCGGGATTGCGCCCGTCGGCCATGAGAACTTGATTCAAAAGAGATTCTGTAATGCGGTAGTTGCCCTCGCGAAAATGGTCTCGTGCGGTTTCGAGCAACTCTTTATGGTCAATTGATGCCGTATTTACCGAATTCACTTTTTGCCCTTTTTGCTTCATCCGATGACGGAAAAAGACTGGTCAGATTCTTAAAGTGTTGCAGGCCGCGGTCTCGTTCGCCAGTTTCAAATGCACTTTTTGCGGCTCCGAACAGTGCGCCCGCATCAAGGCCTAAGCTGGGATAAGTTTTCAGAACATATTCAAAGCGTTTCAATGCACTGTCGAACTTTTCGCGTTTAAAGTAAAACTGTGCAATGTACATTTCTTTATCGCCTAACATTTTCAAGGCCGCGTCTCTCTTGGTCTTAGCCTCGGCGACATATTGCGAACTTGGAAATGAATTGATTACCTCATCAAAGTACAAAATCGACTTATCCGCCAGCGACAAATCTCGATCAATAGTTGAAGGTAGCTGGTTAAAATAACTGAGACCTAGTCGAAAGGTCACATAATCGGCCTGCGGATGCTTAGGATGAAAGTCTTTAAAAAGCTGATAAGCATTTTGCGCTTCAATATAGGCTTCACGCTTGAACTGGACGTCAGCAATATGCATTTCAGCTAATGTGGCAAAACGACTATAAGGGTGCTTGTTTTTAACTTCCGTAAACTTTTGAATGGCTTCTTCGTAACGCTCGTCTTTTTCAAGCTCTTCCGCTGCTTTGTAAGCGCCTTCAGGAGTTGCCGTATCAAGTTTTTCAGCGGATGAGCAACCCATCAGAAACGCGGTAAAAACAGGTAATAGTCCTAAAAGAACATAAGAAAATTTCATGCGCTTATTTTAATGACGGACCGCGGTTAAAGTCAACTGAATCGCAGGACCAAGGCCGAGGCCCGGGGACCCAAGGATTAACGACGTGGGCCAGGAAAATCTGGTTCATATTTGACTGACCCGATCTTACGCACGGCGGGTTAAAACCTCTTGCGTGTTGGTCCCGCGCGGGACGAAGCCTTGCGTCGAAAAAACGGCCCGACGTGATGGACTAAGCTCGAAACTCCATCAAGTGATCGTAAACCGCAGTGACGGTGAGTTTCAGTGCGCTGGCAATTGGTATCGAAATCATCATTCCTAAAATTCCCATCAGTTGGGCGCCAATGATAATCACAATGATGACCGTGACGGGATGAAGATTAACAATTTTGGCGACCACAAACGGGATAATGAAAACAACATCGATCAACTGCGCAATGAAATAAATCGAGGTCACCAAAACTAAATTCAAACTCATTGATCCCGCAATCCGGGCATCTTCCGACACCAACGCAATAATTACTGCCGGCACCGCACCGACAATCGGGCCTAGATACGGAATCAGATTTGTGAGCGCCGCAAATAGCGCCAGTAAGGTGGCATATGGAAAACCAACGGCCAGCAAGCCGACCCACACGACAATACCGACTATCGCAGCCTCTAGAAAGCGTGCGCGAATAAAGCCGCCCAATTGTTCATTGATTTGATGGTGCAAATTCAGGGCGAGCTCAAAGAGATTATTGGGCACCATCGAAAGTAATGAGCGTGAGATGCTGCGGCCGTCCTGCAGCATAAAAAATGCGAAAAAGGGCGCGAGCATCACGACCGTGAGCGAACGTGAAATTACGCCGGGTAAAAAAGCCGAGAGCAGCGTGGTGCGGTCCACAATCCAGGCGTTTATCGTCATGCTCATATTGATATTGTAAACGTTAAAGAAGCCTTTAAAGCGCGACTCGGTTCGCGCTAATAAATTGATCAAATCATGCTGGTACTGCGGCAGTTGTGATTCAAGGCGAAACAACTGCATCGAGAGTAGCGGCGCAATCATAAAGATGGCGAGCACGATCAACGCTGTGGCTCCGATGAACGGAATTAAAATGGCCAATTGTCTCGGCATCCGGCTGCTTTCGAGAAGATTGACGATTGGCGCTAGCAGATAGGTAATCACCACCGCGAGTACGAACGAGACCAAAAGATTATCGACCACAAAAATGGCGACAATGCTGAGGCCGATGGTCACCAAAAAGGCCGCCAGTTTCAAGCGGCGTTCCCGGCGAATTTTAATTTGTAGCTGATCCATCATTTTCGTCCAGTGGCGGAGGATTGCGAATGTCTTTCAGAGCACCGCGCAGTTCAGAAACTTTTTCGGTCGTGTCTTTGAGACGGCGGCCTAAAACTTCTGCTAACCGCAAAACGATTTTCACACCAGTTGATGGACTTCGGGCTAAAATTTCCATCAAATCAGGTTTGAAAAAGCCAATCAGGCGGCTTTCTTCGCGGGCAGTGGCAGTCGCGGTTCTTGGGCCGTTATCTTCAACAAGAGAAAGCTCGCCAAAAAAATCTCTCTCTAAAAGCTGCGTGATGAAAATCTCTCGCTCGGCTTCGTTTTGAATAGTGTGATCAGTGACAGAGATATCGATTCGGCCGGTGACAATAATATACATTCCAACGCCGACCTCACCTTGGCGAAAAACCTGCTCGCTCGCGTGATAGCGTCGAAAGTGCACGATGTTCTCAACAAAAGAAAGCTCGCGATCGGAGAGATCCTTGAACAGAATATTCTCTTTGAGAACCGAGCGCAGATCATTTTCTTTGCGCGGTCGACGAAAGATATTGTCCCATAAGTAATTCACGACACTGATCCGTTGGTTACATAGATACTTGCCCTTGGCACCCAGCCGGTTTGTCCTCCGGGATAGGTGACCTGACACCAGTCACCACTTGATTGTCGCACAATTACTTCAAGGCCTTCAAACAGTTCAAAAAGGGCGGTGCCATTGGTCTCGGGAGTCGAGCGCGCCTCGATTTTGACGGCGACGATCGTGGCGCGAACGACGTGATTGTCCCAGGCTTTAGCCAAGAGAGTCGCCAGAGTGAGCAAAAATAATAGCGACAAAAGCCCGGCGGTCCAAGGCAAAGGCGGAAGCGGTTTTTCATCGAGCAGCGCGCGCCGATGAGCTCCGACGTACGTCAAAGTAAACCACCCGGCTAATAACAACATCAGGGCTGTCATGAGGAGCAGGACGTTGGTCGTGAAATAATGCAAGACATGCACACGAAAAAATTCTTCGGCATCAAACTGCCTCGGTAAAAACGGGTGCTCGAGTTTCGCTTGCGCGAAACGCACGGCTTCATGCGCTGGACGATATCCTGGAGCCACAGTCAATGCTCTGCGCCACAGTGCCGTCGCAAGCCCTAGTTTACCGGAGCGGTATTCGGTCAGTCCTAAATTAAAAAGCAAGAGTGGATTATCGGGCTCCTGACTCAGTGCTTGGGAAAAACTTTGGCGAGCAGCGTCCCAATCTTTTTTTTCAAATGCACTCAGGCCAGCTTGAAAGCTTTCGGGCGCAGATTGTGCCTGTGCCGAGCGAAGGACTAAAAGAAGATTGAGAGACAGAAAAACCAGGGACAATAATCTCATTAAGCGCATAGTATAGAATTGTAGAGAACTGGTGAAATTCTGCAACCCATTTCCCTTGTTTTAGACGACAGGACTCGCTTAAAATACGGGGATTCTTTGCAGAGAAAGTTTGAGGTTTGAATGTCGAAGCTGGCCGGTCGCGCGATCGCGGAATCCGCAAAAATTCAGTCATTGATAACGGAGCTAGTGAAAGAGGTCACAGGTCTAGAAAATGAAATCATAACCGTGCGGCCACCGCGCAATGAATTGGTCGAGCAAGCGCAAAAAACTTTCGAAGATACAAGTAAGGCGCGTGGTCGTCCGCTCTTTTATCCCTATGTTGGTTCGGGGTCTGGCCGTGGTGCCTATGTCGAGTTGGAAGATGGCAGCGTCAAATTGGATCTGATTAATGGTATCGGTGTTCACGTTTTTGGGCACGGTCATCCGCGCATTCGCGAAGCTGCCGTACGTGGAGCTTTGTCAGATGTCGTCATTCAGGGAAACCTTGAGCCAAATCTAGAGTATGTGCGGGTCGGCAGGCGCCTGGTTGAGCTGGCGTCGCGAAAAAGTCGGATCAAATATGCGTGGCTCACCACGTGCGGAACCATGGCCAATGAAAATGCTTTGAAAATGGCGCGTCAAAAAAATTCACCGGCTCGTTATATCGTATCAATGAAAAACGCTTTTGCTGGCCGCTCCACGATGATGGCTGAAATTACTGACAACGCGGCCTATCGACAAGGTTTGCCTGAGTATAATGAGGTGTTGCGCATTCCGTTTTATGATTTTAAGGACCCGCGTAGTACTGAAAATACTTTGACCGCGATGAAAGAGCATGTGGCTCGACATCCGAAAAACATTTCATGTTTGTCTTTTGAACCAATGTTGGGCGAGGGTGGCTATCGAAATGCGCCGCGCGAATTTTTTATTCCACTCTTGGAATTTTGCAAGCAACAGGGCATCGCGATTTGGGCAGATGAAGTGCAAACCTTTATGCGCACCGGTGAGCTTTTTGCCTTTGAAGCTCTCGATATCGGTCAGTACATTGACATTGTTTCTATTGCCAAAACACTTCAGGCGGGTTGCACCCTTTATACTGAAGAATACAACCCAAAGCCCGGCTTGGTCTCGGGTACGTTTTCAGGTGGCTCGTCCGCCTTGGCGGCCGGCATGATGGCATTGGAAATGGTGGTCAATGAGGGGTATTTAGGGCCGCAGGGTAAAGTGATGAAAATTCACCATGAATTTATCAGCATGCTCAAGCGCCTCAACGAAACCACCTGTCGAGGGCTTTTACAAGAGGCGGGCGGTATGGGTCTCATGATCGCCGTGACTCCTTTGGATGGTTCAAAAGACAAAGTCACGCAGCTGATGCATACGCTTTTTAAAAACGGTTTGATTGCTTTTTCATGTGGCCATGATCCCTATCGCTTGCGCTTTTTGATCCCGATGGTCATGGAATCCAAAGACATCGACCTTGCGAAACAGATCATTGAAAAATCAGTTCTCGAACTAGCGTAGGATTTGTGGAATTCATTGAGGCTTGCAGAAAATTTATTGCCATCGAAAGCACCGCGGCCAGTGGCAATCTGGAGCTTGCGCAATTTGCGGGCGAACTCTGCCGCCAGGCTGGCCTCACGGTTGATCTTCAGTTTGAATCTCTCAATGGCATCGATCAAGCCAACGTCATCGCCCGGCCAGTCGCCAATCAGGTTGATGGGGAATTGATGCTGCAAACGCATCTCGATACCTATGACCCTGGTCCCTACGGTTTGTGGTTGAAGACCGGTGCCAATCCCTTTAATGCGAGTATTTATCAAGATACGCTTCATGGTCTCGGCGCGGCCGATGTAAAGCTCGATTTTCTGTGTAAGCTTGAAGCCGTGAAAGCATGCAGGGGCCGAAACTGGCGCGTGCCGCCGGTTTTGGTGGGCACCTACGGTGAAGAGCAGGGCATGCCGGGAGCGCTGAAGTTGATTCGCAAGAAAATGATTTCAGCAAAGTCTGCTTTGGTCGGTGAGCCGACAGGGCTTAAAATCATGTCGGCCTGTAAAGGAATCGCCGTAGTTGAGATTGAAATTCCGTTCTCAGAGAGCGAAAAGGAATTTCACCGCCGCCATGATTTGAGCGAAAGTAGTTCGACGCAAAGTAAAATCTTTAGCGGCAAAGCGGCGCACTCCTCAATGCCCCAATTTGGTGAAAATGCGATTAAGAAAATGCTCGATTATTTGACGCTTTTGCCGGATGGCCTCGCCGTGATGGAACTTGAGGGCGGAGTGAGTTTTAATACCGTTCCCGCCAATGCCGTACTTGAAATCGATATGGTGAGTGGCCTCAAAGAGACAATCGGTCAAAAAATCGCAAAGATCATGCGGGTCGTATCCGATGTCGAAAAACAATTTGCAAATTATACCGATCACGAATTTACACCGCCGCATCCAACTTTAAATATTGGTATGATTCGCACCTATGAGGAATATGTTCGAATCTCTGGGTGCTGTCGAGTTCCGCCGACAGTTGAAACGGAAACTTACGAAAATTGGATGGGCTTATTGCGCGGTGCCTGTGAGACCGTAGGGGCCATTTTTCGCATTACGGATTACAAACAGCCCTATCGCGCCTCAGAAAGCTCTAACTTCATTCAAATTTGCCAGGCGCAGCTCGAAAAACAAGGAGCCTCTTCACAACGCCACGCTCTATCGGCGAGCAATGAAGCCAACGTCTTTAATCGATTTGGCATCGAATGCGTAGTGATTGGTCCGGGGCAGGGTGTCGGCAATTCCCATTCACCCAATGAACATGTCAAAATCAGTGATCTTCAAAGCGCCATCGATTTTTACAAAGGCGTAATTGAAAGAATTTGCCTATGAGTTTTGTGCTTCGAAATGTTCAGCATCGTGATCTCAGGGGCCTCGGCGATTTGGCTTCGCAATTTTCGTTGCTGAACCTGCCCAACGATAAAAAAGTCTTAAGTGAAAAGATCGAGCGAAGTGTCGCCTCCTTTGCTGGCGAATTGCCAAAAGAACAAGCTGAATATCTTTTTGTCTTAGAAGATATTGAGGCGGAGATGGTCATTGGCAGCTCCCTGATTCTCGCCAAACACGGTAATGAAGAAGTGCCGCACTATTATTTTAAAATTGTGAAAAAAAATCGCTTCAGTGAAGACCTCGGTATTGGTTTTATTCATCAGGTCTTGCAGTTCAGAGAAGACACCGATGGTCCGACTGAAATCGGCGGCTTATTGATCGATCGCAATTATCGCCGCCGCCCTGAAAAGCTCGGTAAGCAAATCAGTCTGATTCGCTTTATCTATATGGGAATTTGTCCGAAGGATTTTGAAAAGCGCATTCTCTGCGAACTCACACCACCGCTCGGTGAGGGAGGGCGCAGTGAATTCTGGGAAGCCCTCGGCCGTCGATTTACGGGTCTTCCCTATCAAGAGGCGGATCTCATCAGTCAGCGAAATAAAGAATTCATCAGCAGTCTGTTTCCGGAAGAAGACATCTACACCGCCTTACTTGATTCGCGCGCGCGTCTGGTGCTCGGCCGAGTCGGCCAAGAAACTCGGCCCGCGCAACATCTTCTGGAATCAATCGGTTTTAGTTATCTTCATGAAGTTGATCCATTTGATGGCGGTCCTCACTATGGGGCGCAGTTAAATGATATCACGCTGGTGAAAAACGGACGCTGGGTCACCCTGGCACAAGCAGAAAAGGCCGGATTCAGTAGCACGACACAGTCCTTGATTGGCGTTAAGCGCGATGGTGAATTTCGTGGAACCTTGAGTGCCTTTGATGTTCGAGATGAACAGATAGTTTTGCCGCAGGTCGCGTTGAGAACACTTGAAGCTGAGCCGGGTGAAAAGGTATTTTTCTCTCAATTATAGGTAGATGGCTCGACTGAGCCGAAGGAGAATGGTCAAATGAGCGAACTTCGCACGATTTCCTTTCAGGGCGATTACATTGATGGGCGCTTTATGAAGACTGAGCGTCCTGACGGAGAGTTCGACAACATCAGCCCCGCCGATCTTAAAGATAAGATCATGACCTTGACGTATTCTTACGATCATATTCACCGTGCAACTTTGGCGGCGCGCACGGCGTTTCCGAAATGGGCGAAGCTCAGCTTCGATCAACGCGCTGGCTACCTACGCCGCTTAAAGGAAGTCTACGCTGCGCATGCAGATGAAATGGCCGAAATGATCGCTCGCGAAACCGGCAAGCCCTTATGGGAATCAAACACCGAAGTTAAGTCGATGATGGGTAAAATCGATATCACGCTTGATTTCTCCATGAAGTTGGTCGCGGATGAGAAAATTCCGAACGCCTTACCGCAAGTCGATGGCTATGTTCGACATCGCCCGCGCGGTGTGATGGCGGTTCTTGGACCCTTTAATTTTCCAGGACACTTACCAAACGGCCATATTGTTCCAGCACTGGCAACCGGTAACACCATTGTTTTTAAGCCTTCTGAGATGACCCCTGGAATTGCACAGTTAATGGCGCAGCTTTTTGATAAAGCTGAATTTCCAAAAGGCGTCTTCAACGTCATTCATGGTGAGGTCGAAACTGGCAAACGCTTAGTCACAGATGATTTGGTCGACGGTATTCTTTTTACGGGCTCTTACGAAACTGGGCAAAAGATCAAAGCGGCGACCCTGGATCACTACTGGAAAATCCTGGCTCTTGAAATGGGCGGCAAAAACGCTTCTATCGTTTGGGATGATGCGGATTTAAATAAAGCGATTTACGAGTCACTGATTGGCTCGTTCGTCACCGCGGGCCAACGATGTTCATGCACCAGTCGGATTATTTTGCACGAAAGCATTGCCGATCAGTTTATTGAGAAGTTTTACGAAACGGCAAAAAAATTGACCGTCGGCTACTGGAAAGAAAACCCCTTCATGGGCCCCTTGATCAACGCTGCGGCCGTGGAAAAATATTTGCGTTTTCAAGAGATCGCGCAGCGTGAGGATGCCGAGCGCCTGATGCGCGGAAAAGTCTTAGACGTTGGTCGAGATGGCTACTATGTGACTCCGAGTATTTGCCTGGTGGATAAGTTTTCTGAAACCAGTGTTTATCAAAAATCAGAAATATTTGGGCCAAACGTAGCGATTTACCGAACCAAAAGTTTTGATGAGGCAATGAAAATTAATGATTCGACCGGATTTGGATTGGTCACCTCTGTCTTCTCCAAGAATCGCGAACTTTTTGAACAAGCCGTTTACACGGCGCGGGTTGGATTGGTAAACTGGAACCGAACAACAAATGGAGCGAGCTCGCGCTTACCTTTTGGTGGCATCGGAAAGTCTGGCAACGATCGTCCAACAGCGCACTATGCGGTTCAATACTGCACAGTACCTGTGGCAAGCCTTGAGGACTCCACGCCGTTTGACCCGAAGTCGATACTACCCGGGGTGAATTTCGAGCCTCTTAAATAATGAAGAAGGCCCTAGGCATTATATTTATCGTGATTTGTGTACTGGTCGTTGTGATCGGTACACAAACCTATTTGTTTTTAGAGCACCGACCCTCTGAATCCGATGACATCGTGGTCTTTGACGTGGAGCCCGGCCACAGTTTCAAGCGAATCGCTCACAATTTAAAAGAAAATGGTCTCATCACAAGTGAAACCAAATTTGCCCTCTTGGCACGATTGACCGGGCAAACTGGAAAAGTCCGAGTCGGGGAGTATGCAATTCGCCGCAATATGCTGCCGCGAGAAATCCTCGGAATTCTGACGTCCGGTAAAAGCATTGAGTATGTGATTACGGTTCCTGAGGGTTATAACAAGTTTGAAATTGCCGATATTGCGAAAAAGCAGGGCCTCAACCGTGAAGAGTTTCTCAAATACTGCGACAATCCCGAGCTGGCAAAAGAAGTACTGGGCGAGAAGCTCGAAAGCCTTGAGGGCTACTTGTTTCCTGAAACTTACTACATCACCAAGTTCACTGGCTCTAAGGGTCTTGTACGCATGATGGTCGAGAGATTCATTGAGAACTTCAAGAAAGTGCACCTAAATCCTGCCATTCACATGAATCGCCATGAGCTGGTGATTTTAGCGAGCATCATTGAAAAAGAAACCGGCGCCTCCGCAGAACGCAACCTGGTCTCTTCAGTTTTTCATAACCGTCTGCATCTGAATATGAAGCTGCAAACCGATCCGACGGTCATTTACGGTCTATGGCTACAAACAGGAAAGCCGGTTTTGAATATTCGCAAAATCGATCTGCAGACCCCCAATAGATACAATACCTACACCATTCCAGGATTACCGGCGGGTCCCATTTCGAATCCCGGCTTAGCCTCACTCGAAGCGGCCGCAAATCCAGCGCAGAGTGAATATCTTTATTTTGTCAGTCGCAATGATGGCACCACGGTCTTTTCTAAGGATTACGGTCAACACAGCAAAGCGGTAAATAAATTCCAAGTCGATCCGAAGGGCCGCGCTGGTAAATCTTGGCATGACCTAAATAAGAAAAAACCGACTGCGGACGTGCACACGGTGCCAGCTAAAGCCCCCTCTAAAAAAGCCTCTAAAAATTAATATCATCTTCGGTGTGATAATTAATCGGCTGTAAAGAAGCGTTTGTGGCCTCTTCACGGAGTTTTTTCGCGGCTGCCGAAATCCAACGGACGTAGCTCACAACACTCGTGTGCACTGAGGCGCGATCACAACTTTTGTTTAAAACAGAACTTGCAACTCCCCATTGGACCCAGTGATCATCTATTAGAGAGAATGCGGGTCCTCCCGAATCGCCAAAACACACGCTGCTCTCACGGCCATCGGTCAGTAATTCAGTCGGCGAGACTTGCTCAAGTACAGTGGTCGTTGTCATACGCAAAACGCCTGAGCCAAGATGAGCAGTGCCCTCTGTCACGCCATAGCCCAACATTGTGACTTCCGTTCCTGGGCTCAATTCAAGATTTTTACCCGCAAGCTCAACTGGCTGATATCCTTCTGGCAGCCCGCCCTTAAAATGCACAAGCGCCAAATCTCCGCGACCGCGAGCCGTAGATTTAAGCCAGCGTGGATTCTGCGTAAAACCCGTGACGTCACGGGTTTCAGATGCGGTGTCGGGATAAAGGTTAAGCCCAAAGACGACGGTGAGTTGCTGCGGATCATGATCAACGCAATGAGCGGCAGTTAAAATCGTATCTTCACTGACAATAGATCCCGTGCAGAGCGCTTGACCGGACTCGGTTTGAGCAATCAACGCCGCCACGGATTGACCCGCCACATCCGATTTTAAAACTGCACGACCATTGACGATAGCACTATTGGGATTTCGTTTGGTTGACGCCGTGTTCGCTGCGCATCCCAAAGTTGCAAGGACAAAAAAACCTATTGTGATTTTTAAAACTGGCTGATTCTTCGTCAAAATTTTTCTCCTCAGTAAAAGGTTTACGCGAGCGCAAATTGCAAAATGGATGGCAGCGCGAAAGGACGCTATTCCCGCGATGACCTTCAGGGGCTCACGTAATTCGGACGAGGAGATTGTTTGCTTTCACTGACGATTCAGTGCAGTTTCAGTGCAGTTTCGGTGGCAAAGAGGCACCCTAAAACTGGGAACCGGTGTTTCTCTTTAATAAAATGTTTTCCGGAGTGCCTACAGGTCAGCCGATGACTCCGGCGCCGAACGGAATGTGCGCTTTCGGCTCGTCAGAGTCGCACCCTAAAAAATTCTACCGCAAGATTTTATCAAAGCTACGCGAGCCCTCATTGTACTTATAGATATTCAAATGCCCGACCATATCCTTATCAAAGTTCGGCACAAGAATCTCGGGGCGGTTATCTCCGTCAATATCATCAATCGCCAAATTGGTGGCATCGCCGTTAAAGCTAAAGTAAGCATCACGCGCATCAGGAATCTGAATCCTCTCTACTAAAGGTGTTTGACCAGAAACTTCAGGGCCATAAACTTCAATTATCAAACTTGAGCGAGTTTTAATTTTGACGACGGTGAACTGTTTGTCGTCGCCTAAGAGATTGCCCTTGGCGGTAGAGGCGATGCTCCGATAATCGGGGAGTAGAGAAGATCGCATATTGGTGCGAACGGTCGGGTGGATCGCGGCGACCATCATCAGGACAAAGGCAGCAAAAAGACCGAAGTGCAGAGCAGAGCGACCAAGCCCCAGTGCGGAGCGACCAATCCCCAAAGCAGAGCGACCATAGTGGAGTAGAGCAAAATTCATAAGACCCCCGATAAACTCTAGATATTCAATTCCGGTGCCAGGAGGGCAGTGCAATCTAGAAGTGAACCGCATTCTGGTGCAGATGATGTGTCTGGAGCTTTGACAGATGTTACCTGAGGCGGTCTCAATCTTCGATTGTCGCCTTAAGCCCCAGTAAGTTCAGTGTATTCCACGTCTGTCTAAGACCTTGACTAGTGTCAGCGCCACATAGAAAATTTGTCTCATTTCGAAACAGCTGAAGGAGGCCTATGCAAGACTTCACAAACCCAGATTTTAAAGAGAAGTTTTATCAGCTCCTTGAGGCCCGTAAATCAATTCGCAAGTATAAGCCTGATGCGATTCCCCAAGAAGTTATTGAACGAGTGTTGCTTGCGGGCATGCAGGCGCCGTCAGGTAAGAATCGGCAGAATTGGCGCTTTTATGTTTTGCAGGGGCAAAAGCGTAATGACTATCTAGCGCTTTCGCAAAAGTCATGGCTTGGCATCAAAGACATTCTCGAAAAGAGACTCAAACCCTCGCTCTATCAATTCACAGAGCGGTTTTTCTTTACGCTCGGGGAAGCACCAGTGGTGATCCTTTGTTATTCATACAACGATTCGGAAGAGCGATATCACACAAGCATAGGCAGTGTGTATATGGCTGTGGAGAATATGAATCTCGCGGCACTGGCTGAGGGCCTTGGGGGTTGCACGATGGGCGCTCCGCTTGAAATTAAAAACGAGGTAGATGCTTTTTTGGGAGTGGATCAGCTTCCGGAATATCAGGCCGGGCATCTTGAGCTTTTGTGTGGATTAGTAATGGGATATCCTGATCACGAACCACCCAAGGCATCTCGGCAAACAGAGAATCGCGTGCACTGGTTTACTTAAGTAGGATTAGGCTGATTTGTCGTCCGGATTTTTCACGGTCGCGGCGAAACGAGTGAAAGTCTTTACTCGTAAAGGTGTCACCATTCAGAGTTTGGATCTGTTTCTCCGGAATACCCGTGATGCAAAGCTGGGCTTTGGCGATCGTGGTCAGGTCAACATAGTTTTTTGTTGGATCTCCATGTGGATGCAAAATACTCGCTCGCTGATCGGTGCGTACTTTTATATAAGCACTTTGCAGTTGCATACCGACATCTTTACTCACTTCAAAACTCTCTTGCCGAATATGCGGGCCAATTAAGGCGTAGAAATTCTGAGGCAAGTAGCCTTCAACTAAAAGCTTAGTCATTGTCTGCACCAAGATCTCTTGCTCAATTCCGCGCCAGCCGGCATGAACAGCAGCAATCACGCGATCGGTAGGTGAGTACAACAGCACCGGAATACAATCTGCCGTGCGCACACAAAGCGCGACACCGCGAACGGAAGTGAAATGTGCATCGACCTTATTATTCGCATCGGTATAAAAACTGGTTTTTCCGTGTAGATACAGATCGCTGATTGAAACATTTGCTACTTTGTTTGAATGAATTTGATTCATGAAGTGAAAACTTACACCCGGTAGGAACTTATATGGTTCTGGCGTGTCTGAGAGAGAATTGCCGAAAAATGCCGTACAAAATTCAGATTGATAAAGCTGCCCGAGAGAATTTTCTTCAAGATGAAATTTCGGTAGAACCAAATCGTTAGCGATCATTCAACATTCATCCCAAAATCACAGTGTTCAACCAGGGCTAAGAGATCTTTTGGCCAGCCCGCCCTGAAGGTCATAAAAGTTTTTGTGGTCGGATGGACAAAGCCAAGTTCCGCCGCATGAAGAGCAAAGCGCTGCATTTGTTCAATTGAGCGGCGCAGTTCCATTGATTTTAGGTTTTTTGCGCGACGAACGCCGCCGCCGTAAACTTCGTCTCCGACAATGGGATGACCCATCTCAGAGAGGTGGACACGAATTTGGTGGGTGCGGCCAGTTTCCAGTTTCAACTCCATAAGCGACAAACCGGACGGGTGTTCCTTTTTGAGAGTATAGTGTGTAATTGCGAGCTTTCCGGCTGTAGTTCCATCGGCATTTTCCTTGACGGACGCGACCCTTTTTCTATCCTCCGGATGACGCCTTAAGAAACTCTTTATATTTCCTGTCTTGTTTTTAAAAAAGCCATAGGCGATCGCCCAATACACTCTGTGAGACGTCTTTTTTTGAAACTGTTTAGCCAAGAATCGTTGCGATTCATCGTTCTTGGCGATCACCAAAAGACCGCTGGTGCCCTTATCAATTCGATGCACCAATCCAGGCCGCTTTTCATTGAAACCCATCGAGAGATCCGTCGTGTAGTGGAGGAGAGCATTGACCAACGTATCTTGGGCATGGCCACAGGCCGGGTGCACCACCAAGCCCGCCGGCTTGTTGACGACTATCAATTGATCATCTTCAAACACAATATCGAGCGGAAAATCATACGGGATTAAATGTTCGACTTGCGGTTCGGGGAGGTGAATTTCCAGGTCGTCCCCGACTTGCGTTTGATAGGATGCTTTCAGAGGTTTTCCGAGAAGACCGACCTTGCCGGTAGCGATCAGGCGCGAGGCTTGTGATCTTGAGCCAACCTCAGGATGGGTCGAGAGAGCTTTATCCAATCGCTGATTTGCTGTGTCTTCGGTAATTCGCCAGGAGAGCAGCTTATTTTTCAAGGCCATTTTTGAAGATCTTCATATAGCTGGAGGCGACTTTGTTTTCATCAAGACCGAGGTTTTTTGCCATATTGACAATAAAACCGCGTACAAAAACCGCAGCCGGTAGATTACGATGATCATTTGCTTCAACTGCCGAAAGGTAAGAGCGACTCACTCGAGTGGCCTCACTCATTTTATCGAGACTGACGTTTTTGTAGAGACGAATTTTCTGCAAAAAAGCTCCATCAAACTGCGTCGCAGCAGAGATTTCTGCTTCAAACTTTTCATCAACTTTATAGGTGCTCAGAGGAGTGCGACCCGCACCAGCTGCCGATTTTTGCTTTTCTGGTGATTCGCGCTTACGCATAGAAAAGTCTTGTTCCGAATCAAGGTCTAAACTATCTGGAGGAGCAAAATCCGGAAGGGCTTCGTGATCGTTTTGAATCGTGCGCGACGTCGCCTTGGCTTCAGCTCCACCGCCAAAGCCACTGGCCACCGGAGAGGCATTCATCAAGCGCTCATCATAAATTTTACGTGACTGTTGATTGCCGAGAATTTGATAAGCTTCTTCGATCATGCGACCGAGTTCAGCGGCTTCTTCCTTGGTGAACATACTGTAGAGAGCAGGGTTGTCTTGCGAGTAAGTTCCCTTCGCCCGCTGGTAAGCACGATGAATTTCATTTTGAGGTGCGTCGGCCGACACCTCTAATATTTCGTAGTAATTTGTTGCTTCGCGATGATTTGCGCTCATAGTTCAACTATATCACGGCTTTAACCGATTGGGGATTAAGTAGATTTCGGGTCATATTTAAAAACTGGCCAACAATGCTGCTATACGGGTGCTCAACGATCAAAGGGCGTTTTTTACGAAGCGCCTGCCATACCGCATTATCATGATCGATGAATCCCAAGTAATTCGCCTCTATGCCGAAGTATTTATGACACACACTCTTCATTGAGTGTCCTAGTTCTATATCAGACCGCGTTCTGACTTGATTGAGCAAGAGTTGAATTTGAAAACTCGAAATTTTGTGCATCAAACGAAGTCCAGCCTGAGGATCCACATCATTTATGTGCTTAATGAGATCAGCCGGTGAGCGAATACCGTGTTTGTTTCTGCCATCCATTGCGGCCTCGATCAAATTCTGAATGCCGAGTTCTTCTTCAGCCTGGCGAAGTTTACGATAAAAGCTCGACTTCATAAAACGATACGCGTTTTCCACACTGGTCGGCTCTGGAGTTAATGCGACGATTTTTTTATCGGCTGCAAGAAAGAAGTCTAATGTCGTCTCAGAGGTGCCAGCTCCTAAATCAAGAATGACGTAAGGAGTGGGCAATGACCGTAAAGAATCAATGAGTCGAGTGCGGGCGGGAGCGCCCATATCGGCGACGTTCAGGGCATCATTGAAACCAGAAATGAAAGAGAGTCCCGGCATATCGGTCTCAACCATCACCTGGCTGAGATCCGGAACGCGCTCGCTGATAAAATCTGAAAGTGTCAGATGGGGAATTTTAGCGCCCAAGCAGGTGTGCAGATTAGCGCTACCAAGATCAAGATCAACGAGTGTTACTTTTTTTCCTAAGCGTGAAAGGCAAATGGCGAGACTTGAGCTGATGAAGCTCTTGCCGATTCCGCCTTTGCCGCCACCCACGGCCCACACGAAATTTGGTGCTGCGACATTTGAAGTAGGAGTATTCACGCTTTATTCCACCATCGCTGTTTAGTTGGCGGCTCACGACTTTATGTTGCCACCATCTCTCAGCTTTTCTTCGGCTTCTGACGCGCGAATATAAAGTGCTTGGACCGCATTCCAGTCCAAAGCCAAGTTTTCTGAAAACTGCGCGCTCGTCATACGTCCTAAAACTCCAGGCTGAGGAAAGTCAGAATACTGCGGATCTCGAACCAAACGAGACTTAAGTACAGGAGAAAGAAAATCAGCGTACTCAAGAAAGCCGTCGCCGACACAAAGGTGCGGACCATGCACCAATTCTTCAATTTGCGCTAAATTCAGAGCCTTGGTTTCACTTCGACGAGCCCATTGGTCATTTTGATTTTCAAAGCGAGCCGTATATAAAAGATTTTTATGTGCGTTCACCACCGCGAGCAGTGGCAGTTCTTTTTGCGAGACGCCGCCGGCTAAAATTTCGGTGGTATCAAATGCCATCGTTGGTAAGTTTCGCGCAAAAGCGATGGTTTTAATGGCATTAACGGCAATGCGAATTCCAGTGAAGCTGCCCGGTCCTTTTCCGAGAGCCAGACAAGTTAAATCCTCAATTTGAACAGAGGCTGATCTCAGCGTTTCTTGGATCATGGCGGTGACGGTTTCGCTATGCGATTTTTCCCGCTTCCACAGGCGCTGGCTTAAGACCACGGCATCTCGTAAGACGGCAACGCCGCCTTCCGAGGTGCTGGTATCAAGAGCAAGGATCATCATCCGAGATTGAAAATTCGGGTCACGTCATTGAAGAGCGCAAACACCATGAGGCCGAGCAGGAGAATCAATCCAACTTGTTGGGCAATCTCAAGCTTACGCATACTCAACGGTGCCCCTCTAAGAGCCTCAATGCTGAAGAACAACAAGTGGCCACCATCGAGTACCGGAACAGGTAGAAGATTTAAGATAAACAAATTGATTGAGATGATGGCCATCATGACCAAAAACGCCGAAAGACCGTTTGCCCATGAGCGCTTGGCCATTTGCCCAATGGACAAAAAGCCACCGATGTTCTTTGCCGACACCTCATTTTGAAACAGGCGAACAAAGCTTAAAACAGTGATGCTGGTCCAGCGGAAGGTCTGCGAAAACCCTTTGGCTACGGCATCGACTGGGTTTGAGGTGCGCCATTCAAATGTTTGTGGAAGGGAATCATATACCAGAGGACTGATACCAATTTCAAAACGCTTTTCTTCTTTACCCTGGCTCGTCATACGGGTGTTGAGGTTTGGCAGAACCCCAATTTCAAGAGGCTTGCCGTCACGAACTAAACTCACACTCAGTGTCTTATCTTCAGACGGGTGGCTACGAATGACTTTTGCAACTTCTTCAAACATTTGCACGGGTTTACCATCAACACCGGTGATTTTATCGCCGACTTGCAGGCCCGCCTTCATCGCCGGAGAATTTTTCTCCAAGCGGGCAATATACAACTCAGGGACTTCAATCCCCACAGCTTTCATTGCTTCTTCGCCATGTAGTGCTTTGGCCGTTGCCGGAACCGGTAGCTCAAGGCTAATCGGTGGATTTTCTTTACCTTCTAAAATTCCGCGAATCACCGATAACTTGATTTTATCTCCGGTTAGAGCTTTATCAAATTCCGGTACCAGCTCGCGCCATTTATCAATCTTCTGACCATTGATTTCGGCAATCTGATCGCCAGTCTTTAGACCCGCAAGGGCCGCCGGAGTTTCCGGTGAAATAACGCCGATGGCACTGGCTCGTGAATTCAGGCTGAGCCCTTGAATTTCACCGACATAACTGTCCCAGCTGAGCACATTCTTATTTTTAACAGTTTTAGGAGTGACATTGATTTGCTCATCTTGAGTTGAGCCTTCATGCTGCAAGGTCACGGCAACTGGCTTCTCACCATTGCCCTCAACGGCCTTTTGAACGTCATCCCAACTCATCACTGGCTGCGCATTGACACTGACAATGCGATCGCCCGGATGGAAGCCTGCTTTGGCCGCGGCCGAGCCAGCTTCCACATCACCCACGCGCGGTGAAAACATTTGTTCACCCGAAAACGCCACCAACATAAACAAGAGAACCGCAAAGAAAAAATTCATCAGTGGCCCGGCCAGAACGATGCTGATCCGTTGGCCCACTGGCTTGTGCGTGAATGAAAAGGATTTTTGATCCTCTTGAATCTGTGCGCTTGGATCATCACCAAACATCTTCACGTATCCACCCAGCGGAATCGCCGACACCGCATACGTGGTATCGCCGCGCTTAAAGCGAAAAATCTTGGGCCCAAACCCAAGGCTGAAGACTTCAACGCGAACCTTGAAATACTTCGCAACAAGAAAGTGTCCGAGCTCGTGAACAAAAATCAGAAGTCCTAAAAGCACGATCATCGGGACAGCATAGGAAAGGCTATTTTGCAGATGGCTAATAATTGTTTCCATAGACTTTTATTTTACGTTTTTCCGGGGCTCCGGAGCTACTCTTTTTTTAGAGAACTGACTCTTCGTACGGAAAACACGGACTAAAACTTCATGCGTCAATGGCTGTAACGTCTTCAATTGAGATTATTTAAGCGAGTTTAACTCAATCAAGTAATTTTGACAGTCAAAACGAGGCTTTTTTTCAGCGAGCTGTCAGAAAACTGACGATGAAGAAGTACACGGGTGCCGCAAAAAAGACGCCGTCAACTCGATCGAGCATACCGCCATGACCCGGCATAATACCGCCAGAGTCTTTCACATCCGCCACGCGCTTAATCAGAGATTCAAAGAGGTCTCCCGTTTGCGCAAAAACTCCCGTCAGCAAGGCCAATAAAGCTAAGCTCAAAGGGTTCAACTGCGGAAAATAAAGAGAACCACAAAGTGTGCCGATCAAAACTGAACCAATCAGGCCGCCAATAGCGCCTTCGATGGTTTTCTTCGGCGAAACGGTACCGAGTAAAGTGCGCTTTCCGAACGCGCGCCCAGAAAAAAACGCAAAAGTATCGCCTATAAAGACGACCACCAGCAAGCCAATGAGCCAAATAGGCCCATCAGAAAATTCCAAAGTCTTAGTTGCCAGCGCTGGAAAGAGCCCACAATAGATAAAGCCGAGAGCCGCCGCGCTCTGTATCTGTAAAATTTTGCTTAATTCGATATGCCGGCCCATTTGCAGAAGAATAATTCCAAAAAAAGCGGCACAAGCCAGGATTGCAGCGCCAAACGCCGCCATCGGCGTCAGCCAAACCACGGAGAAATAAACAGTTGCGCACAAAATAAAAAATAGACTTCGTAGCGCGAGAAAAAGATCAGATTTTTTGATCATGAGACGGGTATATTCGTAGATGCAAGCTAAGGTCACAAAAGTACAGACGATGTAGAGTCCGGTGCCTTTTAAAAAGATCGCGAAACTCAGTAGAATCACCAGTGCAGTAAAAGCAGAAACTAAGCGCGTTTTCATCAGGGAAGCGGTCGAGCCAATGGCATTCGTGAAGGCAGCATCTCGACTGGTTCACTGCCGCGTTCGGCACCACTCAATTGGGCAGTCGTTTTGCCGAACCGGCGCTCACGGCGTGAGTAGAACTCAAAAGCTTGCAAAAGTTCTTCGTCGACAAAGTCAGGCCAGAGCGTGTCGGTGATATACAATTCAGAGTAGGCCGCTTGCCAGAGTAAAAAATTCGACAAGCGATGTTCGCCACTTGTGCGAATAATAAGATCTGGGTCTGGCATGTGCGCAGTTTCAAGCTGCGAGGCAATCATTTTTTCATCAACGGCATCCGCTGCCAATTTCCCAGAGGCAATCTGTGCGGCGATCCGCTGAACGGCAGTCGTGATCTCTTGGCGACTTCCGTAGCTCAAAGCAAAGATCAGATTCATTCCAGTATTATTGCGAGTCTCGGTGATGGTGCGTTCAACTTCGACTTGAACCGCAGCCGGGAGGCGCTCGAATGTTCCCACGGTTGAAAAACGAATATTGTTTTCCAACAGAGTTTTTCGTTCACGGCGCAAATGTCGAGCCAAAAGGCCCATCAAAAACGCCACCTCGCGCTTGGGACGAAACCAGTTTTCAGTGCTGAAAGCGTAGAGAGTGAGATATTGCACACCCAGAGCCGCGCAACGCTCGATTGTGGTGCGGGCGATTCGGGCGCCACGAAGGTGCCCAAACGTCCGCTCACGGCCACGGGACTCAGCCCATCTGCCGTTACCATCCATAATAATTGCGAGGTGCCCCGGAATCTTCAATGTGCTTAACCCTTTACTAGATGGTCATGATCTCTTTTTCTTTTTCGCCCGCAGCCTTATCGACTTTCTCAGTATATTGATCAGTCATTTTTTGGATTTCATCTTGCGCCCGTTTATTATCATCTTGGCTGATGGCTTTATCTTTTTCAGCCTTTTTTAAAGCTTCATTGGCATCCCGGCGAGCCATACGGATGGCAACCTTGGCGTCTTCAACGAGTTTCTTGGTGCTTTTCACCAGATCGCGACGACGCTCTTCGGTCAAATCCGGAAGCTTCAAACGGATGACTTTGCCGTCATTGATCGGGCTCATGCCAACATCGCTTTTTACCAATGCCGCTTCGATTTCTTTCAGCATCGGAGTTTCCCACGGTGCAATCATAAAGCTTTTCGCATCTGGAGTCGAAATCGCACTCACCTGACTCAGCGGAGTCGGCGTACCGTAATAATTGACGCGAACATTGTCCAACATTGAAACCTGAGCGCGACCAGTGCGAACTTTTTTAAGTTCGCCGGCGAGTGCCGTCAGCGCTTTGTCCATCTCATTTTTCGCGTTAGTTTTTGCTGTATTCACCGCTGTACTCACGATAGTTGTCTCCTAAAAATGCGGCTGTTGCGCACTTTACTTTACGAGTGTACCGATGTTTTCACCTAAAACGACGCGCAAAATATTGCCCGGCTTTTTTAAATTGAAGGTGATAATCGGCAGAGAATTATCCATACACAAACTGATTGCTGTTGAGTCCATAACCTCAAGTTTACGATTTAAAACCTCGATATAACTGAGTTGATTGAATTTTACAGCGTCGCTAAACTTCATTGGATCTTTGTCATAGACGCCATCGACTTTGGTCGCCTTCATTATCACTTCGGCGTCAATTTCCATGGCGCGCAAAGCGGCAGCGGTATCGGTGGTGAAATATGGGTTGCCGGTACCGGCCGCAAAAATCACCACGCGCTTTTTCTCAAGGTGGCGAATGGCCCGACGGCGAATATACGGTTCAGAAATCTCAGCCATTTCAATCGCGCTTTGCACGCGCGTGTAGACATTGGCCTTTTCAAGTGCGTCTTGCAGTGCCAGGGCGTTGATACAAGTTCCAAGCATACCCATATAGTCAGCGCTCGCGCGATCCATACCGGCAGCAGAAACTTTTACACCGCGAATGATATTACCACCGCCAATGACAATTCCGATTTCAACACCGGTGCGATGAGCCGCAGCGACATCTTCGGCGATTTGCTGAATCACTTGGGCATTGATGCCGAAGCCCTGGTCACCTGCCAGAGCCTCGCCACTGAGCTTCAGTAAAATACGTTTGTACGGCGAAGTTGCCAAGAAATCAGCCCTTTTTTCCGGCTTGGGCGGCAACTTCTTCAGCGAAGTTATCGACTTTTTTCTGCAAACCTTCACCTAATTCGAATCGAACAAAGCGGCGAATGACGATGTTTTCACCGATTTTTGCAATCGTCTCTTTCAGGTAATCGCCAATTTTGAGGTCGGGATTTTTAACATAAGGCTGATCCAGCAAACACACATCTGAAAACCATTTTTTAATCTGGCCATCGACGATTTTGCCAATCATTTCTTCTTTTTTTCCTTGCTCACGGTTTTTATCGGTCAAAACCGCTTTTTCACGAGCCACCAGCTCAGGAGAAATTTCTTCTGAACTTACAGCCAGGGGCGCGGTCGCTGCAATGTGCATCGCTACGTTGCGGACGAATTCACGAAAGCCCGGGTTTCGTGCAACGAAATCAGTCTCTGAATTGACTTCAAGTAAAACGCCGATGCGGCCTTCGCCATGAATATAAGACTCAACAACGCCTTCAGTGGCAACTCGACCTGATTTTTTCGCGGCCGAGCTGAGTCCCTTGGTGCGCAACCAGTCGATGGCTTTTTCGAAATCGCCGCTGGTTTCTTCAAGGGCTTTCTTACAGTCCATCATTCCAGCATTCGTTTTTTCACGCAGTTCGCGTACCATTGTCGCAGAGATACTCATAGTCATTACCCTTCTGTTGGCTCGTCGGTCTTTTTAGTCGTTTCTTCTTCTAATTCCTGCTGAATTTCGACTTCATCAGCAAGACCGGCAGCAACGAGTTTACGAGTTTTATTGGCTTTAATAACAGCGGGACCGGCGCCTTTTTTCTCAACTGGAGCAGCAGCGCGTTCACCTTTTTGCGGCTTCTCAGCGACCATTTCTTTTTCGAGGTCAGAGGCTTTGTCTGACTGCTGACGCAATTTCGACTCATAAATCTTCGCGCCTTCCATGAAAGAATCAGCAACGAGATTTGAGAATAATTTAATTGAGCGAATGGCATCGTCGTTTCCAGGAATCGGATATTCGATGGCCTCAGGATCAACGTTTGTGTCAGCGATACCAACAACGGGAATGCCCAGGCGTTTGGCTTCAGCAACGGCGATATGCTCTTTGTTCAAATCAACAACGAACATCATTGCCGGAGAATCTTTCATATCGCGGATACCATCGAGATAATCAACCAGACGTGTGTATTCCTTTTCGATGCCAGCACGCTCTTTTTTTGAGAAGAAATCGAGCTCACCTTTTTCACGCATCTGATCGATTTTCTTCAAACGATCAATAGAAGCTTTGATGGTCGTGAAGTTTGTCAGCATGCCACCGAGCCAACGCTTGGTCACATGGAACTGACCGCACTTTTTAGCGGCCTCTTGAATCGGTTCAATGGCTTGTTTTTTAGTGCCGACGAAAATCAGACGGCCGCCGTTTGAGGCGATCTCGTGAACCGCATCAGCGGCTTTTTTTGCCAGAACAACCGACTTGTGTAAGTCGATGATGTGGATTCCGCCACGTGCTGTGAACACATAGGGTTTCATTTTTGGATTCCAGCGCTGTGTCTGGTGACCGAAGTGAACGCCAGCATCAAGCATGGCTTTCATAGTAATCTGAGCCATAAGGCCCTCCTTATTGTGGTTTTGGGTACGAAATCGTACCCCCGCCTTCCCGATAGACGTTTTTTAAAGACGTCGACCTCATTTCTGAGGACCATTGGAGTACAGGAAGTGTGTCGTTAATTAACAAGAGCTATTTTATTAAAAAAGCTGCGCAAAACCTAACATGTGTGGCCATTCAGGGGCAACCGATTTTCCTATGGAAGGTGGCTCTTGCGTTGATTCCTCACGAAAGATGCGAAGATCCGTCGCACACACGACACACGGCGTTAATAATTAAAGCAGGGTGGGTGAGGGGTTTGAGTCGTCTTCATCCGCCAGCAATTCAGAGGACGCCGCATTGACACCTAAATGTCCGATGGCCAGCTGACACTGCTCAAGTGTGCCCATAAGATTTTTTTCGCCGCTAAAATAGCTACTTGAAATCCACAGATTTTGCAGCTTTGGCAAAGTCTGCTGTTCACTTAAAGCACCGGCCAGATCCCCATGGCTTCCAGGGCAAACGAGAATTCGCTCATGGAGAAGATGATCCAATGCCTCAGGATAGGCGCGCTTAATTTGCCGCTTAATTTTCTTTAACGCCGTGGCCACCAATTCATCGTCATCGGTTTGATCATTTGGAACCAAAGTTACCCATTGCGAGGCCTGATAACTTTTGCCTTCAGCATCAGTCTGCATTGGCTGAAATAAACCCCAACACGGCTCTTCATTTGCTCCGCGCAGAACATGAACGGCCTCAGAATTCGTGACTTCAGTGCTATGTAAAAGATCGAGATGAATCGAAGTAAAGACCGAGCCCTTCGCGAGTTTCTGACGAAGCCGCGGCGGAATCGAAGCCTCAGGCAAAAGTCGCAACAGCTGTTGTGGTGGTGCGCAAAAAACATATTCGCGCGCGGTGATTCGTTTTGCGCCATTGACGATGATCTCAAGGACAAACTCGTCTTCCACCTGAATTTTGGTGACATGAGATTGCAAATACAATTCGCCGGTAAAGCCTTCTGAGAGTTGTGCAATCCAGTCTTTGGGGGTGTTGCCTAGGCGCCAGTATTGAGCTTGGGTGTAATAGCCAATCTCGCTGACGGCCTCTGCACCCTGTTCGCCAAAGCCCACAAATGGCTGAAAACGGCCATTGTCGTAGGTCACAGGAGCGGCATCGACCAGTGTTCGCGGCAAAGGTTTTTGTAAAACTCCTTCAAGCCAATTGAGGAGAGCTTCGCTTTTCGCCGTGTTCGCAAAAAACTTAAGGCCATGATCAACTGGGCCAACAGGACTGATCGAGGGCCGGCAGTTTCCGCCGAGCGTATCCAGCGCTTCAACCAAAGCGACCTTGCGGCCGGAGTCTTCAAGCAGTGTCGCAGTGATCAGACCCGAAAGTCCTCCGCCGATGACGATGGTATCAAATTCCGCTACGCGAATTTTTTTCAGTTGTGCCATTGACTTATGCGCCCCGACGTTAGGAGTTCTGTTTCACATCAACGTTTCGCGCAAGCCAAGTCAAGAATTTTCGCGCTGGGGGCTTGAGAGCGGGGTGTTCGTCTAAAAACTGAGCAATCGAGGGTGAAATCAGATAATAAAATTTAATGAAGCCGCGGCCAAACAAATGAGTCTGCAAAACTTCGTCGCGAAAGTTAGTCAGAGAGACAATTGTTGGCGTGATTTCATGGTCAAAGGCCGCAGTCGCGATAAAACAGCGCGGACTTTTTTGTTGCGCCACCTGTATAAATTTTTTATAGGCGGCGGGATTGCGAGCTTGTCGAACTTGCGCTTCGGCATTTTTCATGATGGTCGGGAAAATTTTTGTAAAGCGCGCAAAGTCGGCGAGCTTAATGGCTACTTTCATTTGCCGGTCATTAAATTTCGCACTTGAATCATAAATGCGCATGAGGTCCCAATACACAGAGGTGATCACCGTTAGTTCTTTGCTTCGTGCGCTATTTCGAAATAATTCAGGCGTGAGTTCGCCCACTTCTTTTTCATAAACCAACTCAAGAATGCGCAAATATTTTTCATACGAAACTGCAGCGTCGGAATAGGCTTTTTGCTGGAGTTGCTGTTTACCTTGTTTCACCAGCGCCACGCGATTTCGCCACAGCATCAGGCGGTTTTGTTCTTTAGCTTTTGCTTCTGAACGGAGAACGGCACCCTTGACGACGAGTTTAGATAGTTTTTGATGACAAGAGTGGCAGACTTCGTTCGGTACCGGATTGACCGAACGCTCTTCTTTGAGGCGCAGCTTTAACCCGGGCTCAAGTCGAACCATGATCGGCGCCGGGTTTCGGCAATAGCTACACACATTACCTAAGGTTGAATCTTCGCTTTCTGACACAGACTCATTGTAGAGACTTTGCGAGAGAGGTGGTAGAAAAATCAGAAATCCGGCAGTTGCCCGCAGGCCGCAGGCCCAGTGTCGGTTTCTGGGTCGGGTCCGGGTCTGCAGGCCTGTTGCCCGACTAAAGCATGTTCACGGCGTCGATGTCGATGGTGACACTCACGGCTGGCGGCACCCATTCAGAATCACCACAGACCGTGCGGCAAAACCGGCCCAGAGTCGCTGCATCTGGAGCTTTGAGAAAAAGTTGATGGCGAAATTTATTGCGAAGTTTCGCCATCGGCGCCTGTGCTGGACCGAGTACTTCAACTTTCGCATAGACCGCCTGCTTTTGCAGTTTATGGGCTCGCGACTTCAGAAGGGCCGAAGCTTTTTTAACTTTTTCTTGGTCAATACCTTGAATACGAAAAATCGCTAAGCGGCCAAACGGTGGATAGCCCAGGGCTTCACGGAAGCCGAGCTCCATCGTCGCAAAGCCGCGATAATCATGAGCTTGAGTGAACTGAATACTGGGATGATCAGGATTGTAAGTTTGAATGATCACCTGTCCACTCCCTTCGCTCAGGTGACGGCCGCTGCGGCCACTGACTTGGGTGAGCAATTGAAACGCACGTTCGCTGGCGCGAAAGTCCGGAAGATTAAAAGCAATGTCGGCCATCACGAGGCCGACCAGTGTGAGGCCTTGAAAATCCAGGCCTTTAGCAATCATCTGCGTGCCGACAATAAAATCGGCTTCGCCGCGCTCAATTTCAGAAATAGTGCGTTCCAAATCTTCACGCGAAGAAATTTCATCGCGGTCCATGCGCACAATTCGCGCTGAGGGAAAAAGCTTTTGCAAATCTGTTTCAATGGTTTCTGTACCAAGACCGACGGGGCGCGGTTCGCCCTCTTTGCATTCTGTGCAGGTATCGAGCAGCGTTTGATGAAAATCACAGTAGTGACAAAGGAGGTGATTGCGCCCGTGCAGAGTCAAACTGACAGCGCAGTTCGGGCATTCCGGAACAAAACCGCAGCTGGGACACAGCACGGATTGCGCCATACCTCGCCGATTGAGAAAGAGCGCGGATTGTTGTTTGCGTGAATAGTTTTCATTTAGTCCGAGGTGGAGGCGTTGCGACATCCAAAAAGGCATTTCATCGCTTGGACGATCATTGAGTTTGCGCTGCTCACGTTCTTCGCGCAAGTCAACTACCTCAATTGTCGGCATAGCGCGGTCTTCGACACGATTTTTAAGTTCGTGCAGGTGATAGCGGCCTGATTGAGCATTGCTCCAGGTTTCAAGACTCGGTGTCGCCGAGCCCAAGACGACGGGGATATTTAAAAATTTACCGAGCATCACGCCCGCATCACGCGCGTGGTATTTGAGTTTCTCATCTTGTTTAAAACTTGCTTCGTGCTCCTCATCGATGACAATCATGCCGAGTTGCGGAAGCGGGCAAAAGAGCGCGGAGCGCGCACCAATCAGAACTTGCCTTCGGCCTTCGACCATTTCCCACCACTGATTGGTTTTCTCCCGGGGCGTGAGGTGCGAGTGAATGACGGCAACGGCGTTGCCAAGTCGGCCGGAAAAGCGCTGAATCAATTGCGGCGTCAGTGAAATCTCCGGGACGAGAACAATTCCTTGTTTGCCTTCGCTGATGATTTTTTCAAGAAGCTGCATGTAGATTTCAGTTTTTCCAGATCCAGTGACACCATGAATGAGGTGCACGCCAAAACCAGGGTGTGCTTGTACACCTTTGATCGTGGTCATCTGCTCTTGAGTTAAGGTGGGCCGCAGGCTCGCCGAGATTTCAGGCGCGACGGGGGCTTTTCGCGATTTTCGCTCTTTCAGCGACCTCGGAAGTGGCGCAAAAGCCATTTCGGTGACGAGGCCCACGGGATGCACATAGTATTGCGCGAGCCACTCAATCCACTGCAGAAACTTCTCATGCAAAAGCGGCCGGGTGAGATCCAGTGAAATGAGGTCTCTTAACTTAAAGGTGCCGATGTCTTTCGTGGGAGCTAACAAGACTCCGAGGACTTGCCGCTTTCCAAGTGGTACAAGACAAGAACGCCCACGTTGAAACTCCACGGTCGCCAATATTTCTGGGGGAATTTTATAGGTGAGGGATTGCGGCAATGGTGCTTCAATTGCGACCTGCCAATACACGGGCTCATTCATCGAAACCTCGAGTAGAACTCCTTCATTTGCGGTACTTCCGGAAGTCTCAAGACGGATTTTTCGCCTAAGCCGATTTTATTCGGATCTAATTGTTTCGCGCTACTTTCATGAGCACCCTTGACCGAGATCGTGCGAATCGAAACACTGTTGGTGTCCCAGGTGACGGTCCGTTCGTGGGGAAACTTTAAGCCACCCGAGGTAGGTACAAAACGATCCGCAGTGACTTCTGCTTGCGAGGGCAGGCGCAAACGACGTAGTAAAAAAGCATCTTGCTCGATCCAGATTCCGGGATTGGCTTTTTCGGCTGAGGCAGGAGTCGGCTCACCTAAAAACCAGCTCACCACACCGTTGCTCCGCACTAAATTAATATCTGGATCCGGCGTGTAGTGATAATTTTCAAGCTTACCGATTTTGTGTTCGCGGCCAAAGTGGGCCGGCACGAGATGGTGCTTCAAGAGCGCATCGAGCAGGCTGCGGGCCGAACGAAAATGCCAAAAAGCTTCAATGAACTCGTGACCGTATACTTGCGACATGAGCCGGCCATCGGCATTGCGAAAATATTTTTTCCCGTCCATGTACACAGTTTCGAACTTCCAGGTGTCTTGCGAACCCTTCACCGGGGTCACGGTTAAGCGCATCGATTCGCCGTTTTCAACCAACCAGTGTTCATGGACGACGAGCGGTTCAGTTTCGGTGCGAAACACCACTTCTTGCTCAATGGAGTAAACCCCCTTGCCATCATTTCGCGCCAAGCGGCTTAAAATAGTTTGGCTCGTCGGAATATAAGCATGGGCCGTCGTGGCCGCGAAGAGGGCGACGACCGCAGTGGTTTGAGCAAAGATTTTTTTCACAAACATCAAATTTTCTCCGCGAGTTCTTTCAAATATCGCCGCATTTGCGCTCCGACCTCTTTGTGTTCGAGGGCGAGTTCAATATTGGCTTGTAAAAAACCAAATTTATCACCGGCATCAAAGCGTCGGGCGGTGAAAGGGCTGGCGAGCAAACCGTTCTTGCGCGCAAGCTCAGTCATGGCGTCCGTCAGTTGAATTTCGCCGTTTTTGCCGGGCGTAGTATTTTTAAGATACTCGAAAATCTCAGAGCTGAAAACATATCTTCCGGGTAATGCGAACCGTGATTTGGTTTGCTCTTTACTGGGCTTCTCGATGACATTGGCGACGCGCACGACGCCTTTGGCATCGCGTT
>JAYVXN010000407.1:0-3947 GCA_043785085.1 Bdellovibrionales bacterium
TTTTAATACGTCAACAGTGTCTAAGCACCTCGTCATAAGTAACTTGACACTTTTTCTTGGTCTTTTGCGACGACTCTTCGTTGGTCGGCCTCTCGTTAGCCGCCTGCTAGCGCTTCGGCCTCCTGCCTCGATTCTGCGCAAAATCCGCTGCGCAAAAAGTCCAAAAATTAAATGGTCAGAGCACTAGCCCTCAGTCGCATTGCTCCTTGGGCTAGCCATGGGTACGATAAAGAGTGAAGCAGGCCAAGGAGGGCGTTTGAACGTTTGGACGGTATTTCAAGTATTTGTGGATATCAGTTTTGGGATCGGCTTGTTTCTAATCACGATGCGCCTCAGTCGTGCACCGAAGGATGATCCGCGCCTCAGCCGAGGCTTGCAGCTCCTGCAAAGTAAAATCTCAGTCCTTGAGGATCTCTCCGATCGCACCGAAGCCCAGGTTTCGCAGCTCTCCAATATTCTCGAGCAAAAGGTTCGTGAAGTGCAGATGAAAATTTCAGAGGCGGATCGGCAAGTGCACTCGATTCGCTCGTCGATGGAGCAGAGCTTAGAAGTCGCAAAGATCTTTCAAGATAAAATTCCTCATTCTGAGATCATCGAGCGGCAAAACACCATTAAGTATGTGCAGGCCGCGCGCTTAGCGCATCAAGGCCGCACCATCGATGAAATTGCCTCACAAGTTGATTTGCCTCAGGGTGAACTTGAATTCATAGCGAAAATCAATCGGGAGCAGTTGATGTTTTCAATCGATAGCCTTCCGCCTTGGGCGCAAGCTGAATTGCAGCAGCAGGAAATTCCGCAGGTGTCACCAGCCCAGGAACAACAAAGTCAGTTTACACCTCCTGCCTACGCAGCTGCAGAAGCACAAGCACCTCAGATCCAGCGAGACTGGAGCCAAGCGTTTGATGTTCCGCCGCCCTCCACGGAGTCGCTCTCTCGCTTGGGTGAAGAGTTTCGTAAGGCCTGTGAGCAATCGCCTTTTTCGCCCGCAATGGATTTTAGCCTGGATGATACGCACCAGTTTGCGGAGGCCCCGGCACTTGCCTTGCCACCCATGCTTGAGCGGCCTCCTGAAATTCTCGCGCGCGTGCAGACGCCTTCAGCCTCTCAGCCTGTGGCCGGCACGCAGATGACCTCGGTGCCGGTCATGCCGCTCTCGCAGATGCCACGTCCGGCGACCACGCGCGCGGCTCTTCAGGCCCGTGTTGCGGCTTCATCGGTTCCGATGAATCAGCGGCCCTTGCCAAAAACCAAAGGTGAACCGGTGATCCGTAAAGTGGAGTTCCCGAAAATACAGTCTCCGGATGAAGTCGGATGAAATTCGTCATCACTAACTTGAAAGTCGGCGAAACTCTCAAAGGCCAGGTGACCGAGCATCTTCCGGGCCATGAATTGCTCATTGGTTTTCAAGGCGATCTCTTACGCGTCGTCAATGAGACTGGCCGCAGTTTTTCAGTCGGTGACCCGGTTTGGTTGATTGTTCGTGCGATCAATCCAATTCGCTTTCAATTATTAGATCGGCGTGAACAGCGCCGGCGCGGGCGCATTGATGTGAGTGTCTAATTCTAGCCTTAAAGCGACAATAACTTTCGAGCTAAAACGCTCCGGAAGCGCGAAGGTGGCCGCGCGCGCAGGCAGTTTCAAGCGAGACGTACCTTAACGGTACGTTGATCTTGAAACTGTCGAGCACGTGGCCAGATTCGCGCTTCCGGAGCGAGCGATAGCGGTTTTAGCCGAAAGTTATTGTCGCTTTAAGGCTAGAAATCTCATCCTATATATGACACTTTAAATCTCCGTTGACGAAACGCTCTAACGACTGCAAAGTTCAGTTCCAAATGCCAGCAATTCTCGCACTATTTCTTCTCATTTCAACTTTTGCCGGTAAGGCCATTGCGCTTCCTGAACAGGACTCGAATCCCCGAAAATCACTTTTAGTTGGCTGTGAATTAGATTTTGAACCCTATGCTTTTTTTTCGGACGACGGTAAACCAAAAGGTTTTTCGATCGAGTTGCTTCAAGCTGTGAGCAAACGAGCAAATATCAAGCTCGACGTAAAACTTGGCTCTTGGTATCAAATTCGCCAAGAGCTACTGGACGGACACGTCGATGTTTTACCGATGATGGCCAAATCGACTGATCGTGCCAAGCTTTTCGATTTCAGTGACACTACTTCGGTGGCATTAGATGGCATCTTCATTCGTGCAAATGACAGGACAATTCATCGTGAAAAAGACTTATATGGCAAAATGATCATTGTGGAACGAGGTGATTATTCAGAAGATTATATAAGAGCGACCCATTTTCCAGCCGAGTTTATCTCAGCCGACACCATCAATGACGCGTTTAAATTACTCATTGCAGGTCAAGGCGATGCCATTATCATGTCTCAGGTGGTGGGCCTCGTTTCAATCAATAACCATCACTGGCCCAATGTTCAACTCGCGCAAGAGCCGCGGTTTGGCGATTATAAGCGCGAATATGGTTTTGCCGTTAAAAAAGGTCGGCATGATCTCATTGACGCTTTAAATGAAGGCCTCAAATCGGTTCAAGCCTCTGGCGAATATCGGGAAATCTATAATCGATGGTTTTCGAATTTGGATCCAGAATCTCATCAGCAGCAACGCCGTCAGCGGCAGCTTGTATTAGGCCTTTTAATTGCCGTTGGTCTTTCAGTGATCCTAACTGGCTTTTTGCTTTTTTTTAGAACTAGCGTGCGTCGGCAGAAGCGGTCGCTTGCGGTCGGCCAGCAACGCTTTCGCGGTCTAGTTGAAAACATGCCAGGCGTCGTCTTTCAAGCTCTGTACACGGATCGCTGGCGGATAATTTACTCTAGCGACATGATTGAAACTATCACCGGTTATCCAGCGGCAGATTTCGTCAACGGTATCCGAACTTTTCGCAGCATCGTTTATCCTGAAGATCAGGGCAGTTTCGCCGAAGGGATTAATGCGCAGAGCCCCGGCCGAGCGCAAAATGAATTTCGCATTGTCACCAGGAGTGGTGAGATTCGCTGGCTTCATTCGCGGGCCACCGTCGGTAGAAACGTCGATGGTTTAATGTCCATCGACGGAATTTTTATCGACGTCACTGAAACTCATGAAGTGACTCAGCTCCTCCTGCAGCAGCAAACGAAAATGGCGGCTTCAGCTCGCCTATCGGCAATTGGAGAAATGGCCAGCGGTATCGCTCATGAAATTAATAATCCACTGGCGATTATAACATTACGAACACACCAATTGGCGCTACTTGCCGCAAAAGGTGATGTCAAACCAAGCGATGTTTTAAACATTATTTCTGGAATTGAATCGACGTCGATTCGTATTTCAAAAATTGTCAAATCGCTGCAAATAGTCGCACGTGAGTCAGAACAGGATCCGTTTGAAATGGTGTCACTGAAAACCATCATCGGCGATACATTCGAACTTTGTTTTCAACGCATGAAAAAACATGGCATCAATATTTACGTCGAAGAAATTTCTGACCTGATTGAAATCAGTTGCCGACGTGTGCAAATTTCTCAGGTGCTGATCAATCTCCTCAATAATTCGTTTGATGCCGTTACCGGCCTACCCGTTCGTTATATTCGCATTTCTGCTCGCCCAATTCATGAAGCTGAAAATGACAAAGTTGAAATGTCGATTGTCGATAGTGGACCGAAAATTCCAGCAGAATTATCCGAACGGATTTTTCAGCCATTTTTTACGACAAAAGGGGTTGGTAAAGGTACCGGACTTGGCCTTAGCCTTTCAAAAGGTATCATCGAAGCACATGATGGGACGATTCGTCTTGACACGGCTTCGCGAGAAACCCGATTTGTCATTACTTTGCCGGTGCATCAGCCGGGCCGAAAATCAGATACGCCCGGCCAGACAACTTGAACCCCCCTTGCTTCTCGCAACTGAATTCTGATAGCGTTTGATTATACCCCAATGTTGCATAAACTTTCGGTC
>JAYVXN010000408.1:0-3924 GCA_043785085.1 Bdellovibrionales bacterium
CCGCGCGTATTCATTGCAAGAGCTTCGCGGTTATGTCGTCGTCTTGGATTTTTGGACCAGCAGCTGCATTAACTGTCTGCATACCGCAAGCGTTTTACAAAAACTCGAAGTCATATTTCAAAATGAACCCGTGGTGTTTATCGGGATTCACTCCGGCAAATTTCCGTTTGAAAAATCCACAGAAAATATTCGCGAAGCCATTCAGCGAATGGGTGTGCGGCATCCGGTGATCAATGATTCGGACCTGCGAATTTGGCAAGAATATGCGATTCGAGCCTGGCCGAGCCTAGTTGTGATTCGTCCAGATGGAAAAATCGCGTTTCAAGAAATGGGTGAGCCCGATGCAAAGCTTCTTGAAGTCCAGATTCAACGCGAACTAGATACGGCAGAAAAACAAGGCCTTCTCTCGACTGGAACATTCTATCATCTTGGGAAACTTGCTCCGAATGAAAGTTATTTAAGTTCACCGCAAAATCTTTCAATTTGGCCTGGCGCGATCCCGTCTCTTTCAGATGCCCCCTATCATCTGGTGATCAGTGATACCGCTCATCACCGTTTGCTGATTGCCCGCCCCAATGGCCAGACGATTTTGACGATTGGTTCTGGAAAACCTGAATTGGCTGATGGTAGTTTCGAGGACTGTGCTTTTTCATCGCCGCAAGGCACCTGCCCGCATCGAGAGTCATTGCTAGTAGCTGATGCCGGTAATCACGCGATTCGACAAATCGATTTTTTGACTGCACAGGTGAAAACTCTGGCCGGCACGGGGCAGCTTGCGCAAACGAGATTCACGGGACTGCATCCGGCTTTTACGACCGCGCTCAGATCACCGTGGTCGGTGCAATCAACGGGTGAGGATGTTTTTATCGCCCTAGCAGGTTCGCATCAAATCGGACTTTTGCAGCCCGAAAAAAATCTCTTGGAGTTTTTTGCTGGGACGGGAGAGGAGGGCTTGGTTGACGGAGCTCTCGATACAAGCCTCTGGGCTCAGCCGTCGGCTTTGGTTTGGGATGACGTTAACGCTCTGGTTTATATTGTCGATAGTGAATCAAGTAGTGTCCGTCGTCTGAATCCAATCAGTGGCCTGGTCGACACGCTTGTTGGGAGCGGGCTTTTTTCATTTGGCGATCACGATGCGGAATGGGCGCACGCGCTTTTGCAGCATCCCATGGGCCTAGCGTACCAATCTGGTTTTATTTATATCGCGGATACCTACAATGGAAAAATCAAAAGACTGAATCTGCTTCTGGAAACTTGTGAAACAGTTTTAGATAATTTGCATAGTCCCCAAGCCATCGCGTTTTCGCCGGATGGCCGCTTGTGGATCGTTGAAACCGGTGCAAACCGAATCGTATCTTGGAGCGGAGCTACGACCCCGTCCCAAGATACGGCTCCCATTCCTTTGGCATTCCCTCCAGGCTAAATTCCTGACGCAATGACGGAAGCCACGTGGGAGCGCGCGGCTCAGTCAAGAGCGGCATGCCCGCACCAATGGGTGTGCGATTGCCTTTGCGGTGATTGCAGGTGCGGCACGCAGTGACCATGTTTTCCCATTCTTTTTTTCCTTGTTTACTGGCGGGAACAACATGATCAAGAGTGAGTTCGCGTGCGGGTTGGCGCTCGCCACAGTACTGGCAGGTGTAGTCATCGCGCAGATAAATATTCTCACGTGAGAATTTAATACGCGCGTGACGTCTCGGATTAACATATTTTTTTAAGCGCATCACACTGGGCAGACGAAACGACGCTCGAGAGCTGCGCGCACAGGTTTCGTGATACTCGAGGATTTCGACTTTGCCTTGAAACCACAAGAGGAGCGCTTTTTGCCAGCTAATGAGTTTAACCGGTTGGTAACTTGAATTGAGAACGAGTGATCGACAGGCTGACTCGTTGAAGACAACAACTCCTTGTGATGCCAAGCTGATTTCGGCTTGGAGTTAATGACACCAAGGATCTGTGACGAAATAAATGAGACGTTTTTGCTTGGTCTTTCGAGCCAGCTCTTCGTTGGTCGTCGTCCGGTCTGTCCAACGGACAGCCTTTGGCTGTACGCCTCTGGCTAGCCGTTCCTCCTCCCACCTCGGTCTGACTCGAAATCCACTGCGCAAAAATCGTCTCCCTTATTTCGTCTATTTCGTCACAGATCCTAACCAATCTGAGTCGCCACACTCGACCGGCCTTACTTAATTTTCACCTGGAAGTCCTTCTAATTTCAAGGTCCAGATTTGCCAATTATCATTTAAATCGTTTTCACCAGAAAATGACAATAGGCTGTACAATAGGCTGTAATAGAGTGCAGGTGCTTTGCCTCAGTTCAAGTCAATGCCTTAGCTGGTGCTGCGGGTGCAATTTTCGCGGAACCATGTTTTTGTTTATGTCTCGTCTAACTTAATCTTGTGGCAAGCTTGACGAAATCCAAAAACAATCTTCACGTTTGATTCAGTTATTGTGGTTTTCGCCCCGTCATAATGAATCGAGGAACGAAGAACCTTGAGGAGAGCAAAATGACAGAATTTTTCGCGAACCTTGCGACCATTATTGGTGGTTCTTTTGGCGGCGCGATTGGATTTTTTATTATTGGATTTTTTGTTCTTATATTAATCACTCCTGTCTTTGGTTTGTGGAACAGACATAAACCCAATGGCGATGAGGGAGATCGGTTAAAAGACAAAGTCGAAGGGCCGCAAGGATTGCGCTAAACTCGGCGCTAAACTCGGCGCTAAACTCTTTGACAGTGACTGAAAGATCGCAAGAACGTTAAAACCTCCGCGATTGCTGCTGATTAGCGAGTCAAATGCTGAAATGTCTCTAGGAGTTCTACGAATTATCGAAAACCTGGTAGGAATGGAGATTATAGCTATTCCTTAATTTGATCTGGTGCGTTTAAAATCTCGAATTGAGAAATTTTTTGGCAAGGCCATTGCAACGTTATTTATGAAGTGAGTTGTTTTGTCACCGTTCAAGGAAGGGGTATTGAATGGAATCAGCCTTAAAGTATGAATCTAAATCACCCAACGATCGGTCGTTTCGCTATACCCGCGGTGCCTTGGACAGTAATTGGGTTGAATTTAAAATGGTAAATGGCACCTCTCTTCGTGACTCACTCGAAGATTCCATTCACGAAGGCCGCTATTTGGATATATCAAGAACAGGAATGAGATTTTTAACTCGTCGGTCAAATTCGGCAAGTGTTGGCGATCAATTAAGAGTCGTGTTTACGCCACCTGGATCGACAAAATCAGTGACTGTTCTGGCAGAAGTGGTTCGCAAAACTGGAAAATTTGATTTTGCGGTTCGTTTTACGCGTGTTCCTGAGCGCGAGCAAAAACTCATGGACGCGTGCTTTCTCCCCATCTTTAGAAGTCTTGAGCCCGGTTCTAAGGCCGAGCGTTGGGCTGATCGTTATTGGGATGTGATTTGTCTTATAGGCACAGGTGCTGCGGCATTTCTGATGCTTTTAAACTTATAATCTTATAATTTAGATGTGATGCTTTTGCCACGATTGGCGACAGGTTCTTGGTTCAGCTTAGGGGTGGATTATCATTGTGTTGATATCGATGGAAAGGCCAAAGTGGGTTCGGCTGAAATTCCTGGGCCGATTGTTTTGGTCCATTCTCCCTCAGTCACAAAGCGCACGCCACAGTAGGCGTAAATCTGCACCCCGCCGCTGGCGAAACAAGCGAACACTGAGTTGCAGCCAAGACATAGTCAAATGAAGTAAGACCATAGGTTTTTGCATGGTGCGGGCGTAGCGCAAACTGATACGCTTGCGATTTCTTTGAAAGAGATAAAGCGTATACTCGCGGTGTTTGTGACAGGTTTTGCCGACTTTGTGGCGGATCTGCCAATTCATATCGTGTTTGATCAAACCACCCCGGGCGTGAATTTTAAGTGAGAGATCGACATCTTCCCAGTATGTGCCAA
>JAYVXN010000409.1:0-3924 GCA_043785085.1 Bdellovibrionales bacterium
TTTAAGGCGGGCAGCGCTAACGGAACAGTATGCGGGCAAATATCAAGTTCTGATTCGTGACATTCTAAGTGATTGGATTGCACAGCGAAAGCCCAAGCGAAAACATGGGTGAATTGTGCCAAAACGTTTGGTATGATGATCGCCAGGCGAAGTCGATTTACGGCACAAGTGTCAGGATTATTACAGGCTACCACCTCATTGAGCCATTTGGAACCAAGGAGAGTACCGCTCTTTTAGCTCAATTGACGATCCGAATTTGCGCGGCCCTTAAATGAAGGCAAACTATCTTTTGGCCTTCCGATTTGGTTTAGCCGATGAATGAATTTCTTGGGTCGGCTCGCCGACTAGATCATATAAATAAAAATCAATTATTTGGTGCACCACTTTCAAACCATTGGAGGAATTTTGACCACAGATCCGAGTAAGGCTCGAGGCCCGCCGGAGGCATGACATTGGGATCAGTTCCCCCGATCAAGTAAATCATCGGACTCAATGGATCATCGTGACTACTGTGTAGTCCAGGAGTCACAAATTGCATCACACTCGAATAGTCGAGTATATTTAAATTTGCAGTTTTGAAAATAGGATTGTGACATTGAACACAGTTTTTATAAAGCGAGCCCCCGGGCGCCACGAGTTCACTAAACTTCGGAGGAGTCGAGGTTGTGCCGGGGCCGGTCCCCATCGCAAAATTAGTCTTGATCGTCGGAACATCAATATTACCAAGTCGAACTGAAAACTGATCCTGAGGGCTGGCGTTTGTCGGCACAAATATAGTCCCCAAAGCCATCGGAAAGTTGCTAATCCCAGCAGGCAAATCGGCGATGGCGTTTACAAAGGTAGAGCCATATTTATAAATCTCACCATTGAACTCCACCTTTGCGCCGGAAATTTTGATACCCCCGGTCGTGGTCGACACAAACATTCGCGAAATCAGATATCCGGCCTGCACATCAGTTGCTCCCGAAGCCGTCACCCGCATCGAAAATGTGACCCCTCCTGTAGAAACCGACGCCGCTGGCATAAGATCCTTTTGCAAATCCCAACTGAGATCGACATATTTGCCGGGTGTTAGACTCACCGGCTTTGGCGCTAGTCTGAAACTGTAGGACGAGGCAATCGTCGTGGTCTTGCAATTTGCAGAGACCGACTGTTCCCAGGTATTCGCAATAGGATCAATCAAAGACTTATTGGCTGGATCGCCAGCACCGTGGTGAGACGGATCGACCGCATTGGAATTGAGGATCGGTGCGAGAAACTGGCCCGGCGCAAACTGAAAAGTCTTGTAGGCCTGAGTGAGACTGTCCACACCAAAGCCAGGTCCAATGCCATTATTACCGTGGCAAAGGGCGCACTTATGAGCTCTGACAAAACTATAATAGCCCGAGGCAAACACCGCCTGCAAGACTCCGTCATTACAGACACCCTGATTAACATCTCCATTTACCGAACTCCCAGAACTCTGACTGAGCCCGCCAACGTCAACTTGACGTTCGAAATTGGTACAGTTGTTAAAGAAAATTAAGATTGGAATAGGGATAAGAATATATTTCCATATCTTGAATCTGCGCATTTTCTTGAGATCTTGTTTCAATTTTTCACCCATTTATACACCATCAAGATAACGATAGAAGCATTGTCATTTCCGCAATCTGCTTTGGAGAAAGTCCCGCATCATTAATCAAATTGGGCGCATGACCTGAAAGCCCAGCAAGCGCCATAAAATTGAGATAGGTTGCGATCGCAATTCCCCGAGCTGCTGCAGAAGCAGGACCTTGATCGGCAATGCCTCCAGCGGTAAATTGGCCGATCTGTGTTTCGAGGGCGCCACCAGATCTCGTCATCATCTTTATGGCATTGGGGTGATAGACAATAAAGTGGGCACAACAAATGTTATTAGAGTCACCTGGAAATCCCGTTGTTGAATCGCCATTTCCGTAACAAGATCCGTCCGTAACAATTTGAATGATGCCTGGTCGATTAAAATACTCGAGTGTCTGCAGAAGTTTGGCGACCAAGTCAAATAGGGCTTTATCCTGACTGTTGATGGTGTTACGGTCGGCAATATGATAGTCATACCCACCGCGTACCAATGAACCTGAAACCGCATTTCCTTTTGCAACATTGAGGGCAATGCTGGCCTCCACGACTTCACTCGCATTGTTTGGTTTGCCAGAAATATTCCACAATGCTGCTAATTTCGGGTCGTTTCGTGGGTCGAAACTCTTGGGATCAATTGCCCCTGTGCTCAATTGGCTGACCTTTCCCGTGGCAAGCTCTATCACCTGCTGGAGGCTCGCTCCTCCCGGTCGCTGACTAAATCGTTTGGCCTGTGAGACGCTCAACTTCTGAATGAAATTAGAAACCGAGGACTGAGTTGATTTTGGCAAGCTGAGAAATGAGTCACCGGACCGCGCAGCTACGGCATCCTGCAGATTCGCATAATCAACGATTTGCAGCGGACTTGGTGGATTCAAATAGGCCGGAGGATTGAAGGTCTTTGTGTTTTGCAGGTAGGGCATGAACTTGCCAGGTGCGACCGAAGCCTGAATAAGTCCCTGTGCCGACATGATATTTGCCGCTGAATCTGAAAGTAAATTTGCGGGAATTGAATACAGGTAGCTATTCGCAAGCGCGCTAGAAATTCCAGGTACGGCACTGAAACTTTTATAGAATCCGGAATTCGCAAAAACCGGCACAGAATTAGCGAAAAAACCCGTGACATTATCAGGAAGCTTTCGGGTAACGTCGAGGCCATTTCCCTGTCCACAATTAACGTAGGATTTCAACGGTTGTCGATCAATATCAGTCATCATCACATTCGCTGGAAAACACGCACCACCTGAAGCCCACACTTCGAAATAGGCAGGCATCGATGCGACTTCGGCCCTTGCCTCAGAGCTGCTCAGCAAATGTAAAATGTTTGGCAAAAAAATCGCCGAGACACTAGGGATCAAACCAGCGGCCAAGAACTCACGTCTCGTCACAGGCATCGAATGCCCCTCCGCAGGACGAAACTCCTTGAGTCGCTCTTGGAGCGACTGTCCATCAATCTCAGTCTCTTTTGGCTTCTGTATTTTCATACCGTTTCCATTCAATTAAGTCCCTTCAATAGACTAGGCTCGAGGCGCTCGCCAACTCCCCAGTACATAAAGAGCTCAAAACTTGTTGGTTTGTTAAACTCTGAGTCGTGAGCTCCGAATAGAGATCTAAGATCATTGCCTTTTCTTCGTTTGTCACAGATCGACGCCAAAATTTTACAGCCAAGTCAGCGCCTGCTATTTGAAATTCAAGAACGTTCAATGGTGGTGCTCCAGAATCCAAATCTTGAGTCTTAAAAATTTTTCTCGAAGCTTTGCTGATGTCTAAAACCGTGGCCTCAGATTTTACCAAATCCAAACAGTGCTCTTCTGCAGCGAGCATATAAACCATTTGTTGACTCGAGTTGAGCTTACCTGGATCCGAAGACTCCGGAAGCAAATTGCCACGTTCGAGCGATGAGGCGTGTTTAAAATAAATTGATTTAGTTTTGTCACTTGCGGGCACTCCCACCTTTGCCTGATTTACCGCGAGAAGGTTAAACATCGTCGGAATCTGAATCGTCGTCCCCTTGACTTGAGTCACCGCTGGAGCAGTTGATGCCTGACTAGAGATAAGATCGGCTTTATCCTGCGCCAAAAATTGCGAACAGCCAATGACCGAAGACTCCATCAGGAGGAACAACCCTCCTATTTTTAACGCCCTTTTTAACACCCACATATTCATACGAAATTCCTGCATTAAATTAATTAAATTAATTGATCACTATTTCTTCGATGCACTCCGGAGAAGCTGCAAGGCGTTCAAAGGAGTGTCGCAAGTTATAACCGTCAGATTCAAGAACGTCGGCCTCGCTTCGCACCAACTTCAGCTGCTCGTCGAAGC
>JAYVXN010000410.1:0-3918 GCA_043785085.1 Bdellovibrionales bacterium
GTCGGCAAAATCAATATTCAGGATTACGGCTGGAAAACTTATTGCGACGGCCGATTTTCGATTCCAATTGCGGCCTGAGCAGGAATTTGAAGGGCCACACGTGTTGCCGTTACAACATTATGGCCACGTCAAAACTGTAAGTCCCAAAGATTTTGTATCAGTAATTGGCCACTAAAAGAAGTTCCTATTGGCCTACTCTTACACGCAGATCACTTGGTTCCAGTTTCTTGTTTAGGCTTTTTAAACTCTCTAAGAATTTGATTATATGCACCATTGGCAACAGGGTTAATTGTAACGCTGTCGCCATTTGCTGTAGGATCGGCTCTGAGTCTCTCAACCCGATTGG
Source organism: Bdellovibrionales bacterium (assembly GCA_043785085.1). Lineage (GTDB taxonomy): Bacteria > Bdellovibrionota > Bdellovibrionia > Bdellovibrionales > JAMPXM01 > JAYVXN01. The sequence continues at coordinate 347 of JAYVXN010000410.1, forward strand.
AAAGTAGAGGAAAAGAAGGATTGCAGGAAAGAATGGCCTTAATGCCAGGCACTTTAACACCAAGTGGATGATCTGCAACGCCCGTTGCAGAAAACAACTCATTTCCTTTAGTGTCACGGACATTGACCACAAGTAATCCGTTATCCAGAGTAATGGACCATCCAGCTTGGTGAGTACCTTCTCCCGTCATTACTGGAGTCGCCACATGATGATCCCCCTCTTTATTCTTGGTCACAGGGATACTTTTTATAAGTTTTGAGTCCTGTTGAGTTTCGGAGATATATTCATTTACAGCACAGATGTAGTCGCTTTTCGGTTCCGCAGCCCTTAGTCCAGTTGAAATAGCCAAAACGGCCAAAGGCGCTAACAACTTGTAAGTGCGGAAATTTGGACTGAACATATTTTCTCCCTGATTATTATTAAAGGGCCATCACAGCAAGTGAAGGCCAGCCAGTATTGATCATAACATTTTGAATTTTCTGGGCAAAGAAAATAGGCAGATCAAATCCATTTCCTCACTTTAGACCAGCCAGGAATAAGTCTTTTCTCTGTAAAACCTTAACCCAAAATTACAATCTGCATTTCGCAATTTTCAATCAGTGGAGCATAACAAATTTTGTAGTTCCCTCGGAGCCACCATTTGAATCGGGAACCAAAATGGGGACCACAATCGAGTCGTCGCGGAACCAGAATTTTCAAAATTGGGAACCAGAATCTTGTTCAGGTGATTCAAGGGCTTAAGTCTCAAGCCGCCCAAGATACGCAGTCAGTTCTAAATTCGCCGACCTCTCTCCGCCAATCTTCGGTAGTCGTTAGAAGTAGAATCGTAAATCTGAAATCGAATTAAACAGTTATACAACTACAAACCCGAGCAAGCACTCAGCTCACCATTTCAGCATATTTCGCTGTATTTCGAAATTTGGTAGGGTCGTGGTAGGGGCCGAAAAAATGGTCTCACTTCACGTCTTACTTTGATCTTACCTCGTGTCACCCACTTGAGGTCAGCGCTCTCCAACTTTTTTTCACAATCAGTCTCGCGACTTTCGCGGGACCGAAAAAAGTTAGGAGAGGAAAATGCGAAAATTAGTTTGCTGGATTATTTCATTTTGTCTTTTGTTAGGGGTCGGTGACGCTCTTGTCACCATGACCCTAAAGATGGCGGGCCTTGCGGCCTACGCCCATCAACATGATCAGATGAGCTATTCGGACTTCACCCGGTCTTTGCTAAATGCCAAGCCCCGAAAGCATCCGAATTCAGGTCATCCGAAACCGTGAAAATGTCCCCGGTCTTTTTAACCCGAGGCTCCCAATTGAGAGTGCGTAAGCACGTTCTCGGCCGAGCCGTATCATTAGGAGGTCCCATGGATCTATTGAATGCACTTCGTATCTCTTTGCCGCCAACTGTTGGCTACATGAAAAATCGTGAATTTGAAGCTATGGAGCAAGACTTACTTTTGCTTAAGGGCACACTTGCAGGATTTGCCGATGATGCCAAGATATTGATCGACCTGCCAGATCCGCGCTGGGGCGAAAAATATGTCAGTATCGTTGTCGATGCTAAAAACGGAAAAATCAAGACCGTCGTCATTCCTGATTTTTCGCATCTGGGTTTCGATGACTGCTGGGAGTCTATTATTATGGACGTTGCCGAACTCTCAGCCTTTGGCGTGCGCCTTATCTCGATTCGCGATCAGTTTGACTCAGAAAAACAGGGCGATTTGTGTCGCTCCGGTGAGATTGCGTGACCGAACGCTTGCCGATGTGTAAATGGCATTTCGTGGCGCGTCTTGATTTCAGTTAGCAAGAGTTTGGAGATAGTTCCATGGCAGCCAGCTTTCAGGGCTGACTCGTACATGGATGGCGTTCTTGATGAGGGCCTCCAGATAGCGGAACGGGTTGACGTGATTTAGGCGAGCGGTTTCAATCACGCTCATCAAAATGTCGCCGACCCACGCCCCAACCTGAGTTTTGTAGAACATCGAATTTTTGCGGTGTAAAACACATTTTTTTAGCAGTCGCTCAACTTCAGCATTCGAGATCGGTGCTCCGGCAATTCGCAAAAACTGCGTCAGTCCATTCCAGTGTTTCAAAAAATATTCGATCGCCTGGCCCAAGTTGCTGTTGGGCTCGACCTCTCGATTCTCGAACCTTTCCTCCATCCACGTATTCAGACCGTTCATAATCGGCAAAGAATGCTCTCGATGATAGAGAAGACGTGCGGCAGCTGATAATTCCCTCTCCTTTGCCTCGGCATCGTGCTTGTATATTTTCGCAAGCTCAGTCACCACGTATCCGCAGTCGGTTGAGAACTCATCTAAGATTTCTACGAACTTTCTCCGCCCATGATCAATGCATAAGCACCGAATCAAAATTTCTTTAAACTCCGCAGTAACATTCATGGTAGAGGCATCGCTCATCAAAATTGGTAGAGGAAGTCCGGTCTGCCTTATATTCATTAGCTTTGCGAGGTTTTCACCAGCATGATCGCGTCCAGTATAAAATAAAGCAAGTTTTCGATCATCATTCATCGCCACAATACCAGTCGTTTGCATTCCACATCTGGCATCTTTGGGCAAAGATTTATTTTCCTTCATCAAATCTAAAATCTTCTTCGGTGTATCGTCATTGTGAAGGAGCGAGCCATTCGCCGCCAACTGTTCAATCGCCTGAAGGACAGGATGGATCGCATTGGCCACGTCCTCTCGGAGATCAAACTGAGTTGAGTCTGAGAGTGCGACACCGATGCTTTTTTGCAATCCCTCAAGACGATATGCGGGCACCCCGGTTCCGGATGTCAATAATGCAATCATTGCCTTAGCACTTGGTTGATACCGTTCAGGCCCCACCGCTGGCGGAAGATCGGCAGTAAACACTTCTTGACAGAGAGCACAACGCAATCGCGCTGGCTCGTATACCGTACAAGCAATCGGCTCTTGACCTGTGAAACGCACAACAGAGCCTTGTCCGAAGTTGTAAACGCGGCCGTCTTTACAATCCGGACAAAGATCACCAGGTTTTAAAGTTGGATGTGGAACCGGAACTCGGGGGCCTTGGAAATTTGCTGATGCATTTTTACCGTGGCCTTTTGGTTTTGGTGTTTGTTCTGGCGTGCTTACGCTGGTGACGTTTCCGGGAGGTTTTGGCGGAGGAGCGTCTTTGTCGTCAGGGCTTTTGTTACTTGGCTGCTTTTCTGTCTTGGAGCCGAAAAATATGCGAAGCATTTTTTTAATCGAGAGCTTTTTTGCCTTTAGCTGCTGGTTCAACCAAACGTAACCGACTAGAAGTTTAATAACGATGTCTTGCGATTCGAGAGAGAGTTTCCCCGTGCGAACCTCGCCAATCAACCGGGTCAGTTGATCCTGACTCATCTCGATGCTGCTTGGTTCGTTTTGCTTGCTCTGGCGTTTTGTCATATCGGTATCATCTCAACCGATATAACAAAAGAGGTTAACTGACCGGTGGTTCGATTCGTTTCCACGGTAGCGACATCGCGCTCTTCACCGGGTCACCGTTAAAAAGCAAAACACTGATCTCTCGCGCCGCAAGTTTCTTCGAACTCTCCTCGTCGCGGG
>JAYVXN010000411.1:0-3917 GCA_043785085.1 Bdellovibrionales bacterium
CTCGCAAATAAAAATCGACTAATCGCATCCAACCAAACCTTAAATCGAACCCTCAACAAGACCGCCACGGCGCCCATCAAATATCGAGCGCGCTCTCAAGTGAAGGTTTGATTGCGATTTGCGATAAGGAAGCTATTTTCTTTACTGATCCAAACGGCGATGCTTACGCCAGAGTAAACTTGTCGGGCCAAAAGGAGGTTTGGCCCACTAACTCAGAAGAGTTTCGAGCCTGGCTTGGCTCCCGGTCCTACAAAGAGCTAAATAAATTTCCTGCCGACAATGTAATGCGAGAGCTGATAGCGCATGCAACAGGAAGAGCAAAGAATGACGGCATTCGAGAGCTGGTTTTTAACCGAGTTGCTGGTCACGGACGAAATATCTATATTGATATGGCTGATGTCTTGGGGCGATTTATTGAAATTACGCCAAGTGGATTTGCAATGACAACCAGCCTGCCGAGTGGAATTTGGTTTACGCGATCAACAAGTATGCTTCCTCTGCCGCCGCCGATTCCTGGTGGAAATATTCGAGATCTTCAGAAATATGTAAACCTTAAGGATGAAAAATCATGGCAGATTTTATTGTCATGGATTCTTGGCTCTCTAAATCCAGAAGGTCCATTTCCAATTTTGATGATCAATGGCGGACCAGGCACAGCGAAAACCACGTCATCTGAATTTGTAAAAAGATTGATAGATCCTACGGGTGCACCACTGAGAACACTTACAAAAAATGAGCGTGACCTGATGATTCTCGGGAAGAACTCATGGATTATGGGCTTTGATAACGTAAGCTACATCAAGGATGAAGTTAGCGACATGTTCTGCCGGATTGCAACCGGTGGTGGTTTTTCCACGAGAAAGCTTTATACAGACGCCGGTGAAAAGATTTTTTTTATAAAACGCCCATGCCTTTTCAACGGGATACCGGATTTTTTCTCAACACGATCAGATCTGATCGATAGATCACTTCATGTCACATTGAAGGCGATCAATGAAAACGACAGAAAGTTAACTCGCGATCTAGAAATGGATTTCCAAAGGGATCATGGAAAAATGCTCGGGGCTCTCTGCCAACTTCTGAGTAAAATGCTCTTTGACCTACCTTCCCACTCCCTACAATCGAAGCCCAGGATGGCAGACTTTGCCCACTTTGTATCAAGTGCGGAGCCACATTTAGGCTGGAAACCAGGGACCGTAGTGGAACTAATGAGAGAAAACCGTGCTGATGCCGAAAGTGTATTAATCGAAAACTGTGTCTATTCGAGCTTGATTATCATTCTGGCATCAGAGGAATGGAGCGGCTCAGCTTCTGAGCTTTTGGAAGAGATTGAGGATTTTGTTGGCGAAGATAATCGCCGATTAAAAATGGTTCCACAGTCCGCGTCTGCTCTGTCGAGTTCGTTGAGACGATACGTTCCAGCCTTTCGCTCCGTCGGAGTTAATATCGACTGTGATGGTAAAACATCGGGGGCAAACTCTCGCCGTTTCATATCTCTGTCCCTAGAGCCAACAGCAAGTCTTGCAATGGTTAAGCAAGCCCGTCTTGATTCCAGCCAGCATATGCGTATGGAGCTACGAAAAAAGAAAAGAATTGATCTCCGAGAAAAAGCCTTTAAGAAAAACAAAGCAATTATTCCGAACACCGAAATAGTTAAGGATATTTTGGTGAGTAATGCTGATGTCGCCCAACAGATCGTAGATCTTTGCGAAGAAAAGGATAAAGTTGATGCAAGGCCGGAATGTTTTGGTGATGAAGATGTTTTCGATGAGGAGTCCGAAAAATGTGTGGACTGTCCGTATGAGATGGCCTGTGTAAACGACATCGATCTTCGAAAAGTTACCTCTCCACAGCCGGTAGAAATCCAATGAAAGCACTAAGTGGATATTTTGACCATTTGCATGAGATGAAGTTCTGGGGACAGATTGTTGTCACATTCAAAGATGGCCAGGTTTCTCTCCTCGAGCAAAAACAGGTATTCAAATCAACAACCCTAGAAGAGATTCAGAGTAGGAAGAACCACCAAGAATCTCATGTCATGACGGATGGTCAGCATGAGTTCCATAAGCGGTTCTCCGAAAAAGTGTAATTCGTGTGAGGGGATTTTTCCCCTCACATCATTCCATCGAAAATTAAATCGGTTCGACAGCAGTTGCAAGGCGTGTATAGCGCGAAAAAAGGCGTCGTGGTATAAAATGAAACGCAAGAATAACAAAGCGCAAACTAAAAACTTGGAAGTTGTGCAACTGAATCAACCCGACAAGAAATACTTGTCGGCGCAGATTAGGGATTTGATCAAAGGAATGAATTTCAATGTCGATGGAAGCGAAAACTAAAAAAAGAACTGCGATCTACACGCGTGTCAGTACGGCCAACCAAGTTGTAGAAAATGGAAGTTTAGAGCAGCAAGAAAAAATTTGTCGAGAATATCTGAGATCCTTATCTATCCGAGATGGCGTCGATTATGAAGTGGTCAAGGTTTACACTGATGCCGGAATAAGTGGAGCTACAGCAGATGCGCGACCAGCATATCTGGAAATGCTATCTGATTGTGACAGAGGAAAGTTAGATTGCATCAATGCGGTTGAACTTACGCGCCTGTCTCGTTCCGTAAGTGACCTTGAAAAGCTGACGAGCAGATGTCGAAAAAATAAAGTTGCCCTTTTAATTAAGGGTTTCGATATGGACCCAAACACCTTAATAGGAGAGATGCTCTTTCGATTTTTAGCAGTGCTGTCGGAATTCGAGAGAAAGCTAACTGCAAATCGGGTCAAAGAGAGTACGCGTAGCCGGATGCTCAACCTCGGGCATATCAATGGCGGTAAGACCCCACTTGGATTCGATAGAAATCCTGAGCGAAGAGGCTTCTGGATAGCTAATCTAGATGAACTGAAGCAAGTTGAGCATGTCATGAATGTGTTTCTTGAAACGGGTTCATTCAAGGCGACACTGGATGAGATCATGAGACTTGGGATAACAAATAAAAATGGGGCGGCGTTTAGATTTACCTCACTGAAGACGCTTCTTACGAATCAAAAGTATCTCGGTAAGATGCTGGTGACTTACGGATACAATGATGAACTTCAGAAGTGGGTTGATCTCCCTCATGGTTGTGTGATTTCTGAAACTCTTTTTCAGCAGGTTCAAGAAAAGATCTCAGAGGTTGATGGTCGAAAAAATTTGAATCGATTAAGTCCTAGAATTTATCCGCTCACGGGTTTGCTTTTGTATGAAGATGGTTCCCTGTTTTGTGGCCAGAGTGGAACTTCCAGAAATGGAACCAAGCATTTCTATTACTGGAACAAGAAGAATAAAGTGCGGGTCGAAGCTGAAGTCTTCGACAAAGCGATTTTAGATTTCCTGAAAGGGATTCTGATCAACGACAAAGACATAGAAAAATTGGTTGGAACAATCAACGGCACTTGCAAAAGCAGAATGGAATTGATTGCACAAAGAATCAGAGAGATTCGAAAAGACATTCAGGAGTTATCAGCTGGTGATGAAAGTCTGTTGGTAGAGTTACGAACTTTTAATAAATCAGATGGGGCGGCAAAGGCACTTCAGTGGTTGGAGCAGCAAACTGCCAAAAGCGAAGAGCAGAAAAAGGTTCTGGGTTTGGAGCTGGAGGAACTTTTACGAGAAAAGGCCCAGCTAGAGGCTTCCGGAGCAGACCTTGCCGGGATTCGTGGGGTTCTGGCTCGCTTCTGCGACCTTGTTTCGAAGTCGGACCCTGTCCGCCAACGAGAGTTCTACCGCCAAATCTTCAAGAAGATTGAGTTTTCCAAATTTAACAAAGTTAAAATTGAGTGGTTCTTGCCAGAGGGACCCCTAAGGGGAGAATCGAAATTATCTTTAACCGAGGAAGCAGAGGTTGCCTCCGGTTTAAATTGGCGTCCCCACGGGGATTCGAACCCCGG
>JAYVXN010000412.1:0-3913 GCA_043785085.1 Bdellovibrionales bacterium
AGACGCCCAGTGTGTTGCCGAAGATCTTGAGCAGCTCATCATTGAGAAAGTCATTCAAGAGCTCGATCGCCATGGTGTCCGCGAAGGTGTGCGACTCAGTGGCGCGTTGGCGCCAGCGCTGCGCAAACCCTTGCAAAATCGCCAGCCGCACTGGAATTGGCAGATCATTGACGAAACCGATCAAAGCGATGCGATCGCCGCAGCGGGCGGTCAGCGAACATGAAGAAATCCTGGAATTTTCCCCTTTACCGGGCCATCGCACTTCATGATTTCATGGAGCAACTGATCGGTGATTTTGAATGTGGGGCCTTGGTGCAAGCGGATGGTGGCAGAGCTTTACACGTGCGGGCGCGGACCGCTGCGGACTTAGCGACACTTCCTCATGCCGCGCATTTGTGTTTGCAATATCTGCAATTAAAGGACGGCGAAATCGCCATCCTCAATGATCCGTATGCGGGAGGTAGCAAACTCTCTGATATCACCTTGGTTATGGGAATTGCCCTTGGCGCTGCAAAAACCGAAGTTTTATTGGCCCAGCGTTTGGCCTTTCAGCCTGCCTCCGGAATTTCCGGCAAACTCGACGATGAAGGCGTGCGAATTCCGCCGACCCCTTTGGGCACCAGCAGCAAGCTCAACCGTGAAATACTTCAGGCCATTGCCTCACATCCACTGGCACCGAGAGGCGTGGAAAATGCCGTCGTTGCGGCAGTGAATGAACTTGAGCAGCGTCGTCAGGTCTTGAAAGCAGTCGCCAAAGATCCGCATTCTGATTTTCAAGTCGATGCTTTTAAAAATTATCTCAATAGTTGCCGCGAAACTCTGCAAGCGCTGATTGCACGCTTGCCACTGGGTGAGACGCAAGTAACAGAAATTTTGCCAGGCGGAGAATTATTGAAACTGCGACTGGAAATTCACGACGAAAAAGCCGTCTTTGATTTCAACGGCACCGAGACATCAACGCATTTGCAACTGACGGACCGGGCGGTCTTTGGGGCCTGTTTTCAGGTCATTCGAATTGCAACCGGTCATTCATTTCCCGCCAACGCCGGCAGTTTTCATCAGATCGAAGTGCGCACTCCCGCCAAGAGCATGGTGAATGCCAAAGCTCCCGCTGGCACCGCTCGCGGTATGAGCGAAGGCATTGCGGTCATTGGCCGTTTGGCAATGAAAGCTTTCGGGCAATTGCACGGCAGTTTTCGTCGAGGCGAGCCGAGCTGTGGAATGGCTGCTCTTGAACTGCGCTTTCAAAGTGGAAAATCTTTTTCCGAATATATTGCCGGCGGGACCGCCGCGCAAAGCGAAGCGCCGGGCCTCGATGGCTGCGATCTCTGGAATGTGCAAGCGCAGGCAACCTCCATTGAAGACCTTGAATCCAGTTTACCGCTCTTGGTGAAGACCATCGCACCCTTTGTTCATTCCGGTGGCCGCGGCAAATGGGCCGGCGGCAACGGTATAAATAAAACATATGTACTTCTCGAAAGCGCCGAACTTTCGGCAACCATTGAGAAGCCCTTTGCCAAACCAGAAGGACTCGAAGGCGGCAAGGCCGCACAAAGTGGCGACGTTCAGGTGATCCAAGCCGATGGCGTAAAACGCCAGCTCGAGAAAAGCGGTCACCTCCGTGTTCAGGCCGGCGAATCGATTCGCATTCTCTCCGCCGGTGGCAGCGGCTTTGGTCTATTTGATCCAGAAAAAAATCCGACGAAATAGAGCTCTAACTCTATTTTTAAAAAATTGTGCGTCGATTTTTGTTTAGCATTTGACAGATCATTTTCTACTGTTAGTCTCGGACTCGGATTGAACGAGCTTCACAACTGAGTCGGAGGAAAAATGTTTTCTAAATTATCTAAAATGTCAAAATTAGGTCTTCTACTAGTCGTTTCTAGCGTGGCTCATGCACAGCCCGCCACCGTTGCTGATTCGTCACCCTTGAGCATTTCGGTCGCTCCGAACATGAGTTACGTTTTGGCAGGCGACACTTCCAGCTGTGCCGACATCGCACACGCGACAATGACCGGTGCGCGAATGGCTGCGTCAGTCAAAGGAATGCATCTGGATTTTTATAACTTCAGTTTGGCCTGGAGTTCATTGATGCCTTTACATTTAGACGAAGTGAAGGTCGCAGTGACTGATGCGAATATCCAAGGCGGCGCGTACACATGCAGCGTCACCGGAGTCGAGTTGCAACATCTCGTTGGTATGCCAAACGCCGTTGTTTATGGGCCAACTATTCTCAACAGCCACGGCATGATTCGCGGCTTGACTGCTTGTTCACTCAGCTGTGGAGAAATCAAATTAGTTGATACCACTAAGGGAATTTCCGCTCAAGCAACAATCACTGCCTCAGGACACACGGCTCCCTATGATCAGAGTGCGGGCGTCCCGGTGACAGCGACGACTGACGCGATGACCCAGTACGTTCCCTAGTCTTTGTTTCCGATAATTTTAAATCCCAGGCCCTTAAGGGCCTGGTGGATTTCTGCGATATGTTCCTGACTACTGGTTTCAACCAGAAAATCAATTCGCGTTTCGCGCAAACCTAATTCCGGAGAAACGCGATCATGGTATACCTCTAGGATATTGGCACGCTGCTCGGCTAAGACACTGGTTAGACGCGTGAGATTTCCTGGTAAATCATCCACCACAACAGTAATTCGGGCCAAACGGTGTTCGCGGCGCAAGCCTCGCTCAATCACTTTGGCCATGACATTAATATCGATATTGCCACCGCACAAAATGACACAGGTCTTTTTCCCGAGATCCAATTTACGCGACATCACAGCCGCCACTCCAGCGGCACCTGATCCTTCCGTCACCGTCTTTGCTTTTTCCAGCAAAAAAACGATTGCCTGAGAAATCTCATCGTCATCCACGGCCACGATTTCATCGACCAGATGGGAAATATATGTCTCATGCATGAGGGGCGAGGGATTTTTCACTGCAATCCCCTCTGCAATTGTGGAAATCTTTCTTTTGAGCGGCTCATTCACATGATGGTGAAACAGATTCATCATCCCAGGCGCCTGATTGGACACTACACCAAAAATTTTACATTGCGGTCTGATGGCCTTGATCGCTGTGGCGACACCACTGATCAATCCTCCACCACCAATGGGAATCACAATTGAATCGAGATCTGGAATCTCTTCTAAGATCTCGAGACCAATCGTCCCTTGTCCGGCAATAATATGCGGGTCTTGAAACGGATGTACAAAAATCAGATTTTTTTCCTGCTCAAGATTTTTCGCAAAGGCATAGGCCTCATCGTAATAATCGCCGTGCAAAATCACCTTAGCGCCATAACTTTTGGTGGCGTTGACTTTAATAATCGGAGTCGTGAGAGGCATGACGATGGTCGAATGGACCCCAATTTGCTGCGCGGCATAGGCCACACCCTGGGCATGATTGCCAGCCGAACTCGCCACGACGCCGCGCTGGCGCTCAGCAGTTGTGAGCGCTTTCATTTTGTTGGTGGCCCCGCGAATTTTGAAGCTCCCGGTGAGCTGTTCATTTTCATATTTGAAAAAGACCTCACAACCAGGAATTTGCAGGGCGACTGGAGATTTGCGAATAGTCGTTTTTTGCGCGACATCCTTGAGCGTCTGCCGCGCCGCTTTTATGTCCTCAATTGTGATCGCCTTGAATTCCATAAACTGGCCCCTTAAATTGTTGCTGGTCTAATGTTTGCTCATCCCAGTCATGAGATGAGCTTATTTTGCGCCAAATGCCATTCTGACTCTAACCGATCCGGACCGCCGGCCAAAGTTGTTTTGCACGGAAGTTTTCGACGCAGCCGTGATCAAAAAGTCATTCAACGTTAACCCCAATGTTGCATAAACTTTCGAGTCGGAATGCTCCAGAAGCCCGAAGGTGGCGGCTCGCGCAGGAAAATCTGGACGAGGCGTACGTACAC
>JAYVXN010000413.1:0-3908 GCA_043785085.1 Bdellovibrionales bacterium
GTGGATAAGATTTAAAAGATGATACGTTTCCTTTTTAGCTCTCTGCTATTGATACTCAGCTTGGCTTCACCAGGCCTTGCTTCGGAAAATCTCGCGAAAGTTTTGCAGTCCCTTCCTCAGAAACTGATTAAGGTCGAGATCGTCAGCGATAAACCAGTTATTCGAAAAAGTAAATGCTGCGCGCAAGAGAGTTACCGCACCTTTGTGCGTAAAGGGAAGGATTGGTTTCTCGAAGGCAATATAGGCCTCGAGACGGAATTGGCCAAGATTGAATCGGTGAAACAGAATGGCCGCGAATTTATTCTTCACGCACGACAAGTTTCTTGTGACAACTGTTCTACGATCTCATTTTCGCTTGTGCGTGATTCCAAGATTTCATATCTATGGAGTGTGAACGGGGACCCATTTGCCGGCTCTAAATTCAAGGCTACTTTCATTGACAACGCCCATAGAGCTAAGGCGAGCACCAAAGTTGACGATGATTGTCCCAAAGATGGCGAAGCGTGCTGAATATTGCCCCTTGATTGACGATATTTTTCTTTTTTTTTCGCACCCTCAACCCGTCCATCGACGGCGAATCAAAATCGTTCTTAAACTGTGTTGCTGGCGACCGTTCTAAAGAACTCAGCAGGTACTCGAATACAAAAGTAATGGCACAACAATTGAAGATTGGTTCAGCCGTTGAACTTCTGCATAGTAAGGAGGCTCTCGTGCGAATATTTTTTATGGTTGTAAGCTTTTTAGGCACTCTAGTACTGGTCGAGGCCGCCATCGCAGAATCAGAGCCCCAGTTCCATTACTCAAGAGTAAAGGGATGTATTAATCAAGACGGCGTGGCAGGCCGCAATAATGGCTTTGTGGGAGAATACGGAGATTTGGCGGCTGCGGATTTATCTCATCACGACTTTTCAAAGTAGAATTTTCGTGGCGCTAACCTTTCAAGTGCCAATCTGGGTTTTTCAAACTTATCTGGAGCAGACTTTTGGCAATCATTTGGTATCCTGCGACGTGACAATGGTGACCTGGAAATATAGCGGCGCGAGGTGCTCTTCAATTTGAAAAGAGTTGGATTAAGAGGAGTATCTGATCTCGAGCGTGAGAGTCGGCAAGTTTCGGGGGCATCGGTGAAATTTATTGTCGCCCTACAAGAGACGTATAAAAACGAATCCTCGGGATTAAACACGAAGCCCAGAAGACCCGAGAGGACATCTTTTTTACTCGCACGGCACCCTCGGGATACATAAAGAAGGGGCTGTATCGCTCATCTTGAGCCATTGGAAGTTTGCCGTAACGTCGTGTGGTTGGCGTATTAAAATCGATTGTCCAAAAAAAATGCTCGGATCTAGGAAGCTTTGCTAAGTGATTTGTGAATTCTACAAGTTCGGCCGCTGTCAGCCCCGGACTCATAGTTCGATTGCCGCCGACGCCCACTTCATCTGGAGAAAAGCGCCTTAAAAGAGCTTCCGCTTCACTAGTGATTTTTCCGTCGGCAGAAATGATCTCGATTTGTTTGAGCCGTTCACTTGTCCCTTCAGCGAAAGAATGAATAGCACTGAGCCGCAACAGCAGGGATGCGAACTGTGTCTCCGAGATCAGACCTTTCTTAAGAGCGGCATGCCCAAGGCGCATCTGCAAATCAGGAGGCGACTTTGTTGTATCTAAAAGAACGTGTTCCCATCGCCCGCGATTGAAGGCTGCAGCAAAGGGTTCGACGTACTCTATTTCTTGGCCACGAGGTACGAACAGCTGTTGCTCGGCCGCAGTCAAACGCTTTTCAATCCGGTAACGCTGGGTTTGGCCCGCGAGAATATCCTCGCATAGCGAAGCCGCATGCGTGTGGACGACAAAAAATAGAAAGCCTAATACCGTCATCAGTTGTCTAAAGTATTGAAAGCCTCCCCGATTATCGTGCTGTTTGCGAGCCAAAGGAATCATGCTTTAGTTGATATTCAGGATTTATGCCAAGAACCGCATCTGGTGGAGAGAGCGAATTGACTCATAGGAAATCGTACCGAAAGGGATAGTAGCCGCAGATTGGGGGCACCTAGATCCCCGGTTGAATAGAAACGTTGGTGCAGCAGTTAACTGACCACTTGACACGAGTGCGCGATATACCGTACATTCATAAGTAGTGATGCAACAACAATACGGCGTCCTTAGAACAGATGAGTTCAACGAGTGGCTAGAACGTCAGTCGCTCAAGACTCGAACAATGGTTAAAGCTCGGTTGGATCTTGTGGCATTGGGCCACTTTGGAAATTACAAAGATTCGAGGGGTTGATTGAACTTTGTTGGATGAATGGGATGCGGGTTTATGCATTTTTATGGGGTCAATTTGTTGTTGTCGCACTTTACGGAGGTAATAAGAATGGCCAAGACAAAGATATCAAAAAAGCGAAAAAAATCCGCGACGAAGTCCTTGAAGGTTCACGAACCGTTCACAAGTCCTGAGCTAAAGGATTCAAAACTCGTGGTTGAGACCCTGTTGGATTGCTTGCGTGATGGCGATGTAGAAGCCTTTCGTGATGTTTTGACCGCACACCTATTGACAATCAACAAAGCTAAAATTGCCAAAAAGGCCGGGATAGGTCGCCGCACGCTATATGATCTCATGGACCCATCAAGAAAATTCAATCCGGAACTCTCTACCTTGTCAGCAATCATTCATGCTTTAGCCGCGTAAAATTACTGAGGCGTTGCCAGTCAATATAAGAGTTCTGGGGCTCAATCGGGTAACGTACTTTTAATACGCTGTCGAACGAAATTAAAAATCAATATTCACGTGCGTTTCGATCCGCAAAATTTCCTCGAAGGGAGGGCTTTTGGACTCAGAAAAAGCTCTTTAGAGTAAAATCCATCGCGTCCTCGCCCTGAGGGACCTGATGCTGAGGCGCATAGCCGACCTTTTCGACCTGGCGATGATCTTGATATGTAGTTCCTTGGGTTGGAACGTGAACAATCAGGTGGCTCCTAGTAAGGTAGAGCCATCCAACAAATCCGAATTGCACGACACCGGTAGTTCTCTCTCCAACCATGTGAACAAAAGGAAGTTTTTCCAAGGATTCAACAACAAGCTCACATGTCGAGCCGCATCCGCGATCAATTAAGACATTTACAGGAAAGTGAATCATTTTGCCGGTATTAGTCGAGTTTGCTCCGAAGCTCTGAATTTGCTTAGCGTTTGATGGGTTTTGAGACCCACTTTACTATGCTTCAGCTTTAAGGCATGAATGGCAACTATCAACGGCCCCTTCGACCAGCTGAGCAATGTGAGATCATGTATCGGAAGTGGAGCTCATCCGACCGCCGACGATGCCGGCGGCGGGACGAAAGGAATTGTATCAGTTCGGCCAACATACGACTTGATTAGGTACATTAAAGTTTTCATTAAGTATCACGAGCGGCGGCAACGGCCCGCCAACAGCCCAACTTGTACCCGATTTCACATGTACCTTGCCGGTTTTTACATCTGAGATAGCTAGATTGAGAACGTACATAGGGCGACCATTATAAGTACTTGTTCCTACCTCGACGGTAAAAGCGGCTAAGTCATTGCGGTATATCTCTGTCTTGTCCCGATCTTTCATCTGAATGCCCTTAGAGTGAGCTCCTTCAAAATGTCCGTCCGGACCGAACGTGCTCACGACACAAGTTCCACCATAAATAATTTGTATAGAAGCCGCAGCGGACGACGATGGCTCCGCTGCGCGAACCTGCAATGACCCAAACATTGTCATTACGAAAACGATAATTTTTTTCACAAGAACCTCCTTAACGTACAAGTGTTTTTCCGAATAGCATCCTTCGGATAAATTTATGTCCTGGCGAGGGAGATACTTCCCTCGATCATTTTCTTTGTCTAATTTCTCGGGTCAAACTACGTCTATTGTCGTGCCGGGCAGACTAGC
>JAYVXN010000414.1:0-3903 GCA_043785085.1 Bdellovibrionales bacterium
GGACGAGGCGTACGTACACCGTACGTTGAGTCCAGATTTTCTGAGCAAGTCGTCAGATTCGGGCTTCTGGAGCAAGCGTCAGCGGTTCCGACCGAAAGTTTATACAACATTGGGGGAGAGTCCAAATCGCGGATGGGCGAGTCTTCTTGAATCCGGTAAATCTTGGCCGAATCACCTTTCAGGCTTGGTTGAAGTGCAGGGAGAATTTCTGCTTTTGCCAGGCGAGATCAGGGTCGAAGCTGATGAATTAACGAAATTAACCGCACATCAGGAACTTTGGGAATCTTGTCAGGTTCCGGCTCTGAGTGATTTTCTTAAAATTCCGATCAAAGCAAAACGAATTTTATACGTGCATAACTGCGATGTGGAAAAGTCCGTCAATTATGTGAGTTACTTGCGCTGGGGCACGCAAATATTTGCGATTGCCAATCCCGGAATTCCGTTTGTGCAGTTGCACCAGCCCTCTTTGGAATTGGCATTAAAGTCTCCGATTGATCCAACACACACATTGATTAAAGAGCTCGTCACGAAGGCAGAGGTCGAGAGGCCGCATTGGCTGCTGGGGTTGAATGATTCGCGCTATGACAAAGCCCTAAGGGCCCACCGGGCTCTAGGCGCCGTTGAGGCGATTGAGTGGTATCGGTCATCGGCGGATATTAAGCCTTAGTGCTTATGTGTAATAGATTTAATCTGATTTTTCTCATCAACGAAGACCAGAGCCGGCTGATGCTGCGCCACTTCGCTGGTGTCAATCTCGGCGAAACATACGATGATGACGACATCACCTTTGAGGACCTTGCGAGCCGCTGCTCCATTGAGGCAGATCTCGCCCGGTTTACCCTGAATCACATAAGTACTAAAGCGTTCGCCGTTATTGCAATTGTAGATTTCGACTTTCTCGAATTCGCGCAATTTGGCGGCTTCACATAACTGAGGGTCAATGGAAATCGATCCCTCGTAGGAAAGGTCCGCATCGGTCACGGTCGCGCGATGAATTTTTGATTTGAGAAATGTATGTCGCATCGAATGCTCCAATCTCATGAATGACGACTCTTAGTCCCGGCGGCCCAGCGGTTTGCCGGGATTATGAGTTCATCTTCAAAGCAAAGTTGAGACCCTTTAATACCAGATCCGGCATGATTTGGTCAAAGAGTCCTGTTTTATCAAATAAGCTCGAAAAACCGCCAGTGCCGATGACAAAAGGCTTTTCACCATTGAAACACTCGTCACTTAAGCGTTCTTTCAGTTCTTTCACGACGCCGATGTTTCCCCAATAAAGACCGGATTGTATACTTTCCACAGTCGAGCGGCCTAAGGCCTGTTTCAGGGTCACGATTTCGACCGACGGAAGCTTTGAGGTGCGGGTCTCTAAAGACTCCATTGAAATCCGCAAACCCGCTAAAATCACGCCACCCAAATATTCTTTTTCTCTATTGATGGCATCGAAGGTGGTGGCGGTGCCGAAATCCACGACAATGACGTCTCTTTCTGGAAATAGGTGGGTGACGGCGATGGCATTGGCAATTCGGTCAGCGCCGACTTCAAGCGGATTTCGATACTTGATTTTCAGTCCAGTTTTTACGCCGGCCTGAAGGCTAAAGGGGGTGAGATTAAAATACTTGATACAGGCACTTCGTAATGAGTGAATCGCATCCGGAACCACCGAACAAAGGGCAATGTGTTGAATCTCTTCATAATGTACGCCATTTTCTCTTAAAACACTGCGTAGAAAAATACCGAGCTCGTCGCTTGAAGCGCGAAACTCAGAGGTGCGCCGAAATTGCATTTTCAAAACATCGCGGTCAAAGACCCCGCCATGGATCTGCGTATTACCGACATCAAGACACAAAATCATAAATGAGCCTCCAAGAGAAAGCGCTCTAACGATTCCGCCAACTCACCCTTGTTCTCACAGCGAGCGAGAATATTGTCACCCGCAAAAATCAGCGAACAATGCGAATGACCATCGGCCGAAATTTCCGTGAGGTCATTCTGCACAATCAAATCGGCTCCGGAGTGAGCTCTTAAGGCTTGCACAGCCGCAAGTTTTTCTGAGTCACTCGCCCCGTTGGTGAGCTTAAAGGCTACGAGTCGGCTTCTAGAAGAGAGAGATTTGATTTGATCAACTAGTTTCGGATTTTGTTTCAAGTGCACGGTTATAGCGCCATTTGAGGCCAGTTTGCCTGATTGCGCTGGCAGAACACGTCCGTCGATTTCGAGATGATCGACTGAGTAATCGCTAACGGCCGCTAAATGAATGACCGAATCATATTTTTCATTTTTAAGTTCATTCTGCAATAGAATTTCGAGGTCCTTGAAGGAAGAAAAAGTTTTCTCACTCACTTGAGCTTCAGGTTTAACTGCACCCTGACTTCGAAGCAAAGTGACATGATGGCCACGCCGAGCAAAAAAGTCTGCCAAAGCCGCGCCAGTTTTACCTGAACTGGTATTGGTGATCGCCCGGACTCCGTCAATCGCTTCTTTGGTTCCGCCTGACGTCATTAAAATTCGCATCGGAGCGCTGACCTTGAGATGTTTGAGAATTTCTTGGTGAAGTAGCTCAGGCTCAAGCAAGCGTCCTTCGCCGACATCACCACAGGCCAAAACGCCAGACGCAGTTTCGAGTATCGCCACTCCGAATGAGGCAAGCTTTTGCAAAGACGCCGCTGTCGCCGGATGCCGATACATCAAAGTGTTCATCGCCGGCGCCAACAGATAGGGCTTTTTAAAATCGTGAGCGAGAAACAATGTCGTCAAGAGATCATCACCAATTCCTGAAGCCAACTTATTGATGGTGTTCGCCGAGGCGGGGCAAACAATGGTCAGATCCGCCCACTTTGCCAGGTGAATGTGCTGCATGGCACGGCCCGAAGCAAACGTTTCGCACTCAACGGCACGGCCGGTGAGACCTTCAAGGGTCGCTGGCCCAATGAACTCCAGAGCTGCTTTGCTGGCGACGGCTTGCACGGTATAACCATCTTGAACCAGTCGCGAAATCAGCGCGCAGGCTTTGTAAGCCGCGATCGATCCAGAGAGTTTAAAGAGAATATTACCTTTCGACATTGTCTATCAACCTCACTCCGCCAATTTTCACGGCCCCAAAGCGGCGACCGCCGATGTCTTCAATATAATCCACTTCAAAGCCCGCTTTGTTGAGCTCATCGCGAATTGCCGGCGGGGATTCAGAAGATTTTAAAAGCTGTGCAAACAACACTGAGCGCTCGCGATCGATTGGGCTCAAGCGGCGATTGCGAGAGCTCATGGCCAGGCCATCGTTTTCGCGTCTAGTAGCGCATGGAACAATTTCAACTTTCATGAAAAAAGCTTCGACCATACCTTGGACAAGATTCAACTGCTGATAATCTTTTTCGCCAAAATAGGCGCGGTCCGCATCAATGATATTGAGGAGCTTCATCACGACGGTTAAAACGCCGTCAAAATGCCCAGGGCGATGCGCCCCACATAAAGTCTGACTGAAACTATTTTCAGAAACACGGTAACGGTAATTGTCGGGATAAAGTTCTTTGTAATTTGGCAGAAAAATATAATCGACTCCGGCTTGCTCAGCGATTTTGCAATCTTCTGCATAGGTGACCGGATACTTTTGTAGATCTTCTTTGTTGTCGAACTGGGTGGGGTTGACAAAAATACTCAAAACCGAAATATCGTTCTCGGCCCGGCAACGTTCGAGAAGGGCCGCATGCCCGGCATGCAAAGCTCCCATTGTCGGCACAAAGCCAATACTTCTGGGGCCGAAGTTTTTCAGTGTTAACTGCCATTCAATAGCTGAATTGATGGTTTTCATACTCTAGTAACTTTCTTTTTCTGACGGAAACTCTTGTGATTTCACGTCGCGATTGAAATGATTGAGAGCTTCTTTCACCATCTCAAAGCCTTTGGCAT
>JAYVXN010000415.1:0-3893 GCA_043785085.1 Bdellovibrionales bacterium
GCCTGGGCCAATATTCGCAAGGGTGAGCCGCAAAATTCAATTGCGATCACGAAGAGTTTGGTCGTCCCGGCCTTTCAATCTCTTGTTGGACCCGAGCCCGTTTACCTGCGCTCACTTTCGCTATTGAAAGTTTGCGATTATCCCGGTGTGGTTGACACGCTCAATATGTTTCGCGAGCGCTATAAGCCACGCGCGAAAGCGATGTTGGAATTAAGTGAGAACGCAGGGACACCGGCCGTGAAGAGCTTTATCGCGAAAAGCAAAAAAAGCCACTTAACTCTCTTGGAATTAGGCGCCGATGCGGCGGTTTTGCCGCGCTTTATCACTCGTGATGAAATGCTTTTGCAGCAAATCGAAACTGAGCGGGAGTTGGAGCGTGAAGCCAAGCTTGCAAGTGAACTGTATGCGCGCTCACTTTCAGGTGGCACCGGTCAAGTCGGATTTCAGGCGCGCCTTGAGGGCTTTAAACAGTTGGCTGAAAATCGTGTGATGAACGCGCGCAGTGCCACCTTGAATCGCGTGAAGTCGCTTGCGCAAGAAGAAGTCACAGAAATTACGCAACTTCTGCAAAAGCTTCACATTGTTGAGACCGAAGTTTTGCAGCAGATTGCCACCGCAGAACGAGTGATTCAAGCTAGCAGTCAAAAGGTCCAGTTGAAGGATGGCAGTACGGGCAGTCATAGTCGTGATCAATTGACCTTTCCGGCAGAGAATGAAACCTGGTTTGATGAGCTTTCGAATTACAAAGTCGACATTAAAAAAGGCTGTCAGGCGATCAATAAATAATTAAAACAAATAATTAAAATAAGTAATTAAAATCAGGCTTGCTGAAGCCGCGAGCCAAATGCCAAGATAGCAGGGGAGTCACGAAGCGTGCCTCCCTTTTCCTTTTTAGGAGTTCCATGAAAAAAATCATCAATACCCCAAATGCTCCCGCACCGGTGGGCCCCTATTCACAAGCCGTTGAAGCAGCTGGATTTTTATTTTGCTCAGGGCAAATTGCCCTCGATCCGAAAACCAATAACGTCGTCAGCGGCGGCGTCAAAGAGCAAACCGAGCAAATTATTAAAAACATTCAAGCTGTTCTTTCTGCAGCTGGCCTAGGTTTGCAAAATATCGTGAAGAGCACGATTTTTTTAACGGATATGGCCGACTTTGCTGTCGTGAATGAAATCTATGGTCAAGCATTCAAAGAAAATCCTCCGGCTCGTTCCACCATCGGTGTCAAGGCTCTTCCAAAAGGCGTGACTGTTGAAATCGAAGTTTTAGCGAGTCGCAATTGAAAAAACAAATCGCTGCGGGAGTGGCGATTCTTTTTTTCGTGATCTTTGCTTTGGCAGCGATGCATGAATGGCGCAATATTGTTCGCCAAGAGGTCAACTCCTGGACAGAGGATCAAATTGCCGATTGTGCCGTGGTTTTAACTGGCGGCTACTACCGTATTCGCGAAGGCATTGATTTATTGGCCCGTAAGTCGGTGCAGAAAGTGATTATCTCTGGGGTGAACCCTCAAGCTGAGCTTTTGGGTATTTTTCCGCAGTGGCCATTTTACGGCGATATGCGCGAGCAAGATGTCATTCTAGAAAAACGCTCGCGCTCGACGTTCGGCAATGCCCAGCAGTCTCTGCCGCTCGTTGAAGCCCTTCATTGTCGAGATGTCATCTTAATCACCAGCCGTATTCATATGTACCGGGCACTTAAAACCTTTCAGTCAGAGTTTCCGGCAAAGGTTAAGATTTATCCGCGCGCTATTGTTGCCGGTAATGTTGAGCCGCCCTGGGGCGAGGTGTGCTTGGAAGTCATTAAGTCGATTTTTTATTCGATTTTGTTTTACTAATGCTGGCCCGGGGGCGGGCACACGAAATCGACCCATGAGCAAAGTGCAAGTAATTTTCTTATCGGTAGTTTGGATTGTTTTTGTGGGATGTGCGACATTGGATCGACATCCAGCAAGTGCGACCACTGCTTTTGCTGCCGGTGCCGATGGGCAAGGCTCGGGCAAACCATTGAAATGTCGGAAATACCCGGACCCAGTCGAGAAACTTCACTCCGTCCCTTGGCATTAGATTTCGAATCATCAGGTGTCTAATGGTTAGCGCAGCTTAGATAATAAATCTCACTGGGGTGAGTAAATTTAATTTCCGAAGTGGAAAGCATGAGCGAGAGCAAACGAACATTGAGGCCGAAAGTTGATGAAGCGGTATGAAAGTTAATAGGCTTCTGAGTCGTGCCCGCCGAGCCGCCGGACTCGCAATCGCAGCTGAGAGTTGTGCCACCCAGCAGGGAGCCAGCCCTTGTGGTGTCAGTTATCTCATAGAGTCACATTCGTTGCCAAAATTCGTCATTCCCATGAAATAGTGAGACGTTTGTCACCTGACTTCATATTTGCACGAAAGTAGAATGTCGACGAACTTAAGTGCTTGATCAGTGGAGGCCAACCCAAGACTGGCGGAAAGTATTTCGCTACTCGGATTCTCTGTTAAGGCCTAACCATAGATTTCTCTCACGGTTTCCGAAAAACCCGGACCAAGCCCTAAGTCCCGCGCCCGTGTTCCGTGCCCACAGCCCCCGAGTCCAAGGTCCCACCGCACCGAATTAGACCTCCGTCAGACTCGTCTAAAGAGAATGTTAAGCCGAAACAGTTGATATGGGGATTCTCTTTGGATTTCTAAATTATATCGATGAGCTCGGCAGTAAGGCGCTTAATCCTGTTCGCTATACCGCTCACGTTTTTCAAGTGGTTTATCTCTCAATACGTGCGGCGATTTATGATCAAGCCCAAGGTTTAAGAACTGTTTTTAGCGTCGTCTCAGCACAAATTTATTTTACTGGCTGGCAGGCGATGCCTTTGATCACGGTTCTTGCGATCGCCACGGGCGGCATCGTTATACTGCAATCCTCAGCGCAACTCTCATTGCTTGGCAGCGCCGGAATGGTCGGCAATCTTTTAGTGGTCATCATTGTTCGAGAAGTGGGGCCGCTCGTGACCGCCCTTTTGGTCATTGCCCGCTCAGGGACCGCTGTCGCCAGCGAAATCGGCAATATGCGAGTGAATCGCGAAATTGAGGCCCTTGAAGTGATGGGCATCAACCCCCTCAGCTTTATTGTTTTTCCGCGCATCGTGGGTGGTGTGATTAGCGTTTTGTGCTTAGCTTTTTATTTTAACGTGATTGCACTTTTGGGCGGATTTCTCGTCACCCGTGTTATCAACGATATGCCATTTTCTTTTTATGCCGAATCTTTGGCGCAGGCTTTTGCGGCCGAAGACGTTTGGTTATTTCTCCTCAAAAATGGCTTTAGTGGCTGCATTATTTTTGTCGTCAGTTGCTATCAAGGCCTCTTAGTGCAGCAGAGCTCGCATGAGGTCCCGCAGGTCACCACCAAAGCGGTGGTCAACAGTGTGATCTATGTAACCTGCTTTAATATGACGGTCACAACGTTATTTTATTTGAATCAATTGATGAGTTTGGGGTTGGTGTGATGAAAATTGAGTCAATTGAATTTAAAAATATGAGCTTTTCCTATGACGCCACAATGACGGTTTTTACCAGAGTAAATTGCCAAATGCCGATGTTTCGCAATGTGCTCATCGAGGGCGCCAGCGGCACGGGTCGCAGCACACTTTTAAAAATTCTTGCGGGCCTGACCGTGCCATCAAATGGATCTTATTTAATAAACGGACTTGATGTTTGCCAAATGAGCTTTGAAGAATTTTTACCTTTGAGAAAACGTATTGGTTACACTTTTGATTTCGGTGGCCTCATGGCCAATCGCACGCTCTTTGATAATTTAATGCTGCCGCTTCTGTATCATAATGAATTGTCGTATGACGAAGCCAAGGGCCGAGTGAGTGATTTGATGAAGCGCTTTAAGATCTGGGATAATAAAGATCG
>JAYVXN010000416.1:0-3893 GCA_043785085.1 Bdellovibrionales bacterium
TGCTGGACTTGCACCGTTTTCCAACGGACTAATTCGTCTTGAAAATAATAGCACCCTGGCCAGTCGCTTGGCTTTGCTCAGCGGTCATATTCTCTTTGACGAGTATCACCAGCTTTTCAGCGAAAAAACTTGGTTTGATTTTTTCACCGACCCGGCTTTCGCAGGGCCACTGCTCGGGCTGATTATCGGAACCCTTTTATTTTTTACATTGGCTTATCACCCGTTCTATGAGCTCAACCGTAGCGCTCCAAAGGCCGGTTCACGCCGCTCCTATCATCAGTTCAATCAACAAATCGTGCTCTATGCGATGCAAAAGCCCGGCAGTCTCATTTCGGCCGTATTTGCGCACGCTGAATCGATGCTGCGCCTGTTTCCGAGAGAGAAAGCGGCAATAGAAGAGACGCTCTTACCGCTTCGAGAAACTCAAGGGCGGCCGACTGACGAAACCTTACGAGCCATCGCTGATCGACTCCTCAAATTACATCAAACAATTCTTCGAGAGAAGGGACGAAAATAATGTCCAAAGAGAATCTAGTCAGCCAATTACAAAAACGCATTCATGCCGAAATCGGCGAAAAATATATTCTCGGCAACGAAGCCCTGATTGATTTACTGCTCATTGCTTTTTTGTCACGAGGCCATATCCTTATTGAAGGGCCACCGGGCACTGGCAAAACAATGGCAGCCAAAGTGCTGGCACATATCATTGCCAAATCCTTTCGGCGCATTCAATTTACGAGCGACATGCTTCCGAGCGATATCATTGGTGCGCATATTTTTTCACCTGCGACGCAAGCTTTTCAATTCATTCGTGGACCCTTGTTTTCAGACTTCATTCTGGCTGATGAAATAAATCGGACACCGCCCCGCACGCAGAGTGCGCTTCTCGAAGCCATGGAAGAACGCCAGGTCACAACC
Organism: Bdellovibrionales bacterium; assembly: GCA_043785085.1. GTDB lineage: Bacteria > Bdellovibrionota > Bdellovibrionia > Bdellovibrionales > JAMPXM01 > JAYVXN01. Next base: position 919 of record JAYVXN010000416.1, read on the forward strand.
GAAGGTGCGCAGTTTCAACTCAGCAGTGATTTTTTTGTCGTCGCCACGCAAAACCCGCAAGACTATGAAGGTACGTTTCCTTTACCCGAAGCGCAGACCGACCGATTTTTATTCAAAGTCGTGCTCGATCATGCCAGCGCAGAAACCGATGCCAAAGTGATGCGCCAAATCCTCAATGGAACCTTGCCGCCGCCCTTCGAACAGCTGCCGCAAATGGGTTTTAATCGCCAGCAGGCCGAAGAAGAAATCAATCGCGTTCATATTGACGAGAGCCTCTTGAAATATGTGGCGCAGATTTTAAGTGTGACTCGCTCGCACACGCAACTTGTGTATGGCAGCAGTGTTCGGGGCGGCATCGCCCTGGTCAAAGCGGCGCGCGTTCGGGCCTGTTTGGAAGGACGGGACTTTGTCATTCCAGACGACTTGAAAGTATTAGCGGTACCTTGTTTGCGACATCGAATTCGCCTCACACCAGAGGCGCAGATGAATAACGAAAGCGAAGCCCAAGTGATCACTGAAATTCTCAAAAAATCCGAATTCCCGCTGTGAAAGTAACTGTGAAAGTAACTGTGAAAAAAACTGTGAAAAAAACTTTTCTCAGCGCCCGCTTTTTTTTCTTTTACGGAGTTATCCAATTATTCGGGATCATGGCCCTGGAGTTTCCGATTCTTTTGCTTTTGTATGGTGCAGTCACTTTCGTCGTATTCCTATTGGTCTTACGGGATCGCCACTCACTGGTTGAAGAAAACGAATTCGGGATCACCGCCCGCCTTCCCCACCAGCCGCATTTGGGCTCACAAACAGTGCTCACGGTCCAACTTCGACCGCAATCAAAGCGCGTACAAAACCTTCGCTCGCTGACTCTTTTGGTGCCACCTCTGCCCTTGTTAACGTTTGCCAATCCCGGAGCGGAATTATTTCGCAAAGATCTGCAAACAGAACTCATTGAGCATGACTTTGCGGCGCAAGTCTATCGCCTCGGCTTTCATGAAATCAAAACTTGGCCGTTAACGGTTGAATCGGCATTAGGTTTTTGGCGGCGCTCGCTCTCGGTGCCAATAGAAACGTGTGAATTCAGAGTAGTCCCTGAACAAAAAGAAATCTCAGAGCAAGCTTTCATGGAATTACTTTCGACACAAAAACTTCTCCTTCAGGGAGCCCGCATACATACGCGCGGCCGCAGTCCCGACCAGTTCTATTCGGTGCGCAAATATCAGTTCCCGGACTCGATCAAGCACATAGATCAAAAGAAGACTGCCAAATACGGCCAGCTCATGACTCGTCTGTTTGACACGTATTTTTCGCATCACCTCATCTTAGCACTCGATATGGGTCGCGCGATGTGTGGCGACGTCGCCGGATCGAGTCGACATGATTTTTACCTTTCCGCCTGTTTGCAGCTGGCGAGCAATGCCGTTAAAAGCCGAGATCAAGTCAGCCTGTTTTCATTTTCGCAAAAAACCCATTTTGTCGTAGCCAAAAGTAAATCTCTGGTACCCTTTCAGGCGCTTTATCGAGATGACCCTGCCTTTCGGCCGCGCGAGGAAGAAAGTAATTTTCAGCTCGCCATGAAAAACATTGAAACCCTGGCAGGGCAACGAAGCCTCGTTTTCATTTTTACCGATCTCACCAAACCCTCAGTTCAGGCGGCGCTTCTTGAGAGTCTCGGAAAAATCTGCCGCAAACATTTGACCGTGATCGTCAGTCTCAACGATAAAGATCATCAAATCAGTGAACGCATCATGGCTTTCACTCCGTCAGAACATGATCTCAAGGAATTTAAAAGCGAGTACTCAGAATTTATATATGACTATTGGCTGGATGAAAAGCTCAAGCTCTTTCAGAGAAAATTCGCGGCACTTGGTGGCGGCTCCGTCAGCATTGCCCATGACAACTGGATGACGGCGGTAGAGCGCCTCTACACATTACTGCGTCATTCAACTTATGTTTGAGATTTAGCCGGCCAAAGGCTCCACAGCCAAAACATGAGTGTCACTAAAATTCCGAGTCCGATTTTGAAATTCACCGGGATTTGCCGGGAGGGGCTGATAAAGGCCTCAATACTTGCCGCCAGCAACAGCCAAGGCACAATACCCATCATCAAGACTGCAGCCTCTTCAGCCGCATGGCCTAGCCTGAGCTTTAAGAGCCGAAACGGTCGCATATAAAATACCCGGCCAAGCGTGAAACTCGCAAAGGCGGAAGCGATGATAATGGTTAATTCAAGTGGGCCGTGGCCCATCACAAAACTCAAGAGGGGTTCTTCAAACTGGTGCGAAGAGCAATAGCCAAGTAGGCCGCCGAACAGGAGCCCATTGAAGACAAGAATGTAGATTCCGCCAATACCAAGGAGGCAGCCAAAGAAAAAACAGGAAATCGCGACTTTGATATTATTAATGGCAATTTCAAAGCCGCCCATCAAAGGATTCTTTTCGAGGCGCTCAAACCAGGCCTCTTTATTTAAGACATTTTCCATCATTTCTTGGCCGACAATTAATGGTAGATAATCTGGCTCTCTAACGCCGATACTCCATCCCACAAAACTGCTGCTGACGAAAATAAAAAAGGTAAAGATGAAAAGTGTGAGATTTTGCCGCCAAATTCGACGGTAACGGCCAATGAACGTCTGATAGGCCGGCTCTGGATTTTCATCAGAGGTTAATTGAACCAGCTCATGACCAACAGTCGCAAGCAGGTCTTCTGCGTGATCCAAAGCTGTATCCTGGACCTGACTGGAACGCAAACGATAGGTCTCACCTGCCAGGCAATCGTAATCTTGTACGAGTGCGAATGCAGCTTGTACCAGATCAGCATCCGACTTTTCTTGCACCAGACTTTTTAGCTGCTGATCAAGGTTCCTCCGCAGATGCTGCAAGCGCAAAAGCGCAGTCGCCTCACTCATTTTTTCACGACCTGCGTATTAAATATTAAATCGTGTAAGCCGCGTTTATCACTTCTAAATGCCACCATCAAAT
>JAYVXN010000417.1:0-3882 GCA_043785085.1 Bdellovibrionales bacterium
TGAATACGATGGAATCTGAATTATTTTGGCGGAGGGGAGTCGCAGTCGATTGCAAAACTCTTTCATCAGAAATCTTCTCCCAAAGGGTGGGATGAACAAACTCAGCTATGGGCGGCAATGTGAATGAATGGCTATCGCGGCCAGAATTGAAACGGATTGTTCGAAAATTGTCGAGTTTAGCCACTTCAAGCGTGACGCCCACCTCACGAAAATCTTCCAGTTCAAGCGCGTGGGATAGTAGCTTTGTGCTGTGCTCTGCAATCGAACTCATATGCAAAGTGTTGGCAATGATTGAGCATCCTAATAAAAACAGCAGCGCGAGCGCCGAAAAGGCGATTTGGCGGTTTTCAAAGGCTCGAATTCGCTCCTGTGCGCCCATGATCATATATTAATCCTATGGGCTACGCTTCGCACCGGAGTTATCGGGCACGTCGCAAGTTCTTTGATGAACCCATAGTCGAGAGTTTCGTGCCGAAGCAAGGGAGTTGAAAAAGGAGTCCTATCATTTTCCACCGCACTAAGAAGCGATTCAACTTGTGATAGATAAGTGGTATTTATATTCCAGACATGGGTCATCTGCTCCCTGGACCGCGCAAAACTCTCTGGGGAATCTTTAAACCTTGCATAGTTGGCAAATGCCTCCGTGAAAGCTTTGTTCACGGCATCTTCTGGGGTGCGGCACAGCGAAAGGCCCAGTGCAATTGGGGTTTGCGAGACGCGGATGAAGCAAACAACACCGTAATAACTTTTCGGTGTCGCCATTTCGGCGAAGCTCATTTGCAAATCGGTATCGTTTACTCGAATGCTTGATCTGATTTTTCTTTCAGCCGCAATCGTATCGTCTGCCAGGGGATTAAAAGGCCGTTGATTGCTGATATGTTCTTCAAAGAAAAAGCGCTCCAATGCCTCATTGTCAGCGTGGGCCATTGCATTTAAACTTCCTGAAACCGCGACTCCTTTTGTAGATATATCAAGGCTCTGGCAAATAAGCCGCTCAATGGCTTCGGCAGAGGCTTTCTCAAGGGCGAGTTCTCTGTTGCAATCAATGCCACGTCCGGAGCCTTCGGCGCCTCCGATTTTAATTTCAGCCGAAAAATCGTAAAGACCATGATAATACCGGTTCGGCCAGTCAAATTCTGTATAGTTAGGATGGATAATTGATCTGTTGTCGATTATCCATCTTGTTATCGACGTTGAATTTGCCATAACTGATTATTCGCATAAAGGTCAGACAACTCCATTTTCCAGGGCTTTCTCGTAAGAGCCGTATAGGGCGCCGACATCAACGGCACCAAAACTGGCTTTGAGAGGGCCTCGAAATGAAGCTTTCTCAACATATCCATGCGCTCCTTTTTTTGATCAATTGCCATATAGTCAGCCAACCAATGCGAACGCTCGCCGGTCTGTAGGCCGAAATATCCGGCATTGAGTGAGTAAGAAAGCAGAACAATGTCTTCTATGAATCCTGTGTCGGTGGCGATAATATAGGCGTGCGGCCGATCTTTCGGCGCCAAGTCCTTTTTAAAATCGGGAATTTCAAGCATTTGAAAAGTGTCCGCGTTTGGCAGCTCATGACGGATTGGTACCGACCAAGCTTCGACGTTATTCCTTCGCAACAGAGCCAGACGGATATTCTTGTGGAGTGCTGTCGACTTATCCGCTCGCAATTTTTCAAAGCCCGCTCTCTGCTCCGCCGTTAAACTGCCATCACCAAGGCCAGGGAAAAATTCGTCCCGCCGCTCAAAACCAGGAACTTGTCCATAGATGGTTGCAAATGCTGAAGTGACTTTTTCGCCGACGTATCGTCTTTCCTTATCTGAGAATTCTGACAAGCCTTCGCCAGTGAATACTAAAATAAATGATCTAATTTTCATGGTGACGTGCAAATCATACTCAGAATGGGAGGGAGCAAAGGCCAAAATCTCATCTGAGCGCGATGAGTCCACCGTCGTCAGATGATCGACTCGGCCTTCGGCGAGGGCCTTTAAACTCGCGCCTTTGGTTTTTGAATCCACGGGGACAAAAGTTATTTTCTGCGGAATGTCTTTCGAATAATGGTAATGGTGCGGATTGACGGCAAGCTCGATTCCGCCCTTGCCGTCATCGCCTGAAACAAAATACGGACCACTGGTTTCCTTCATATCACGAATAGCAAGAGACACTGGGTCAACCGATGTCTTTGGGATAATTGCAAAGTCAATGGCCGACAACATTGGCAGAAGAAATGATTTACGACTTCCGGCCGAAAGGACAATTGTGTTCCCCCGAACGTTCATGCCGGGACACGACTCATCAATGGATTTGAGCTGAGTACCTGGACAAATCAAGTCTCGAAAATTTCCATGAGTGTTTCCTGATAAGATGAGAAGTCGCTTTAGTGAGAAAGCCACATCATTTGCAGTGATTGGCGCGCCACTTTGAGTTTTGAGATCGGAACGGATTAGCAAATGAAGATCATCGCCCTCCCAATCTACTTTTTCCGCGACGCCGGGTTGGACGATCCCCTTAGCATCCACCTCGACAAGCGGCGAATAAATATTCTCTAAAAAAATATATTCGAAATCGAGGTGAATATTTGTGGGCTCATAGCTTAGCGCGGGTTGAGTCACCGGAAAAGCAACTCTAAAACTAGCGTCAATGTCTGAACTATGTCTAAAACTCAAAATGCCTCCAATGATCAAAAATATTATGGCTATGAATATGGCTTTTCTCACCAAAGCGTTGTTGGCCATACCACTCACTAAAGTCCGCCGCAGACAGTATGTTCAGAGGATGAATCTTTTTTAAGTAGGCCATGGGTCTCAAGGTCTTTGATAATACCTTCGTCAATTTTAGTCGCACCATTTTGGTCCTTGGTGAGTGCGCCATTTTGGCGAAGTGTTTCAACTGCGATCGCAAGCTGTTGTCTCTGTGAATCCGTTAGTTGGTTGGCGTCACCATCACCGGCGAAGCCATTTTGACTCGAAAGCAAAAGAGCAAAAATTATTAAAAGGGTCGGGTCTTTCATGCGTTAGCCTCCTGAATTGGTTTTTCGATTTCTATTCCATAAATTTTCATTTTGTCTCTGAGAGTACTGCGACTGAGATTCAGCCACCGGGCCGCTCCCGACACAGTTTTCTCCTTTTCAATCGCTGCGATAATGAGGGCCTTTTCCTCATTGCGTTTGCTAAATTGAATGGAGTCCAAGTCTTTATGCGCTGCCTTGGGCTCAAAGGATGGTTGTGATTTCGATGTGATCAGCGTTTCGTCCAGAAATATGTCCGGAGAAACAGTGACCAAGTATTGGATAGCGTGTTCAAGCTCACGGACATTGCCGCGCCATGGCCGATTTTTGAATCCCTCGACAGTCTCATCCAATATTTGTTTTCTGGTACCCTCGTCAAGGTTTGCCTTCGCCAAGAAGGCCTGCACCAGTATTGGGATATCCTCGGGTCTTTCACGTAGGGGCTTCAGCGTAATTGGCAATACGTTAAGGCGATGATAAAGGTCCCTGCGAAACAATTTTTGTTCAACCATTTCTTCTAGTGGCGCGTTCGTGGCCGAGATGATGCGCACGTCGAGTTTTTTCTCCGCGTTAGAGCCCACCGGAGTGACAATTTTGTCCTGCAGCACGCGAAGCAAAGTTGCCTGAAGAGAAAATGGCAGTTCGCCAATTTCATCCAGAAAAATCGTGCCACCATTTGCGGCCTGGAATTTTCCCGTCTTATGGGAAGCAGCACCTGTGAATGCGCCCTTCTCATGACCAAAAAGCTCACTTTCAATTAGGCCTTTGGGAATTGCGGCGCAATTGACCGGGATAAATGGCTGAAGTGCGCGTCGTGAGTTCATATGAAGGTGTCGCTCCGGTGAGATTGCGTGACCGAACGCTTGCCGATGTGTAAA
>JAYVXN010000418.1:0-3880 GCA_043785085.1 Bdellovibrionales bacterium
TGAAGCCAAGTTCCGGCAGTTCAAACGTCGCATCGAGATTCAAAAGCCGCATTACAACTTTCTCGCCGAAATGGGTCGGCAAAAGGCTGACGCGTAGATCCAGGCGCAAGTCTGAAAGCGACGCTCTGCCGTCCTGGGGCCTACCGCTGACACCAATTGCCAAACCAAAGACGCGCTTCGCTTCTAAAATCAAACTTTCTCGATGCTCTAGACCTATGCGCTTTTCGAGAACGAGGCTCCCGTCGATCCGAAATCTCAGGGCTACGCCGAATTCATTCGGCTCAATGTGGATGTCGCTTGCGCCCCTTTGTTTGGCAGCTTTCACCAAATCAAGGAGTAGCCGTGCATACGGCCCATCGGCATTGAGCAACTGCTCGCTTGTTCGCCTTTTCGCAACGGTAATTCCGTGCTCTTGGCTTAAATCAAGACCGTTCACGGCATACCTCCACAAGCTGCGGGGATTGCGAGTGCTGCGGCTTTTGCCTGAACTGCTGTTGGCATTTCCTTACAGGCCGTCGTTCGATTCCAAATAACAAAGAGGTATCCTTTCAACTTTCCATTCATGAGTCGCATCTCTTCGCGTGCGCCTTTTACGGTTTCAAGAAGCCCAATGTTTTGCCCCTCACGAAAGCATGAAGTCGATTGCGGATAAATCATCTGCCACTTTTCATCAGGGCCGCTCGGCATTGTATGCAGAACTTCGCTTGAGAGGCTCTTGATTCGTGAAGCGATCATGAGCGCGCCGCTCATTGAAGCCGGGCCTGTGTAGGTGCCGTAGCGCGGATAAAATGTGCCCCAGCCATTACAGGCCGAATGGCTACTTGGAGGGAGCATTCCAATCTTCGGCACCGGAAAACTGCACATTGCGGAATCGCCCGAAAATCCGCTACCTCCTTCGCCGGTGATAGACGTTACGGCTCCTTTGAGTAAGCAAGCCTTGGGCGACGCGCTCCATGCCAGAAAGAGCGGCTGAAGGAGATCACCCTTGCCAGTGTTCCAATGGTCTCCAAAGTCCTCGCTCATTCCGTCAAAGCAAACTTTTTCGTTTCGGGTCCCACCCGAAGGCATCAGTTTGAAAGTCAGCGCCGCAAGCGGAACCGCGATCGAGCGAGCTTGAAAACTCTGGGTGTCATCGCCACCCTCGGCACCAAATGGTCTTGGGACTACTTTTGCGAGTTGGGCCGCCGCCCCCGGAATTGCCGTGAAGTAGCTCGATTTTGCCTCCGGCCATACTTCGATAAAAGTTTGAGGGACGTAGTAGCTAATCAAAGCGCACGGATGGGGAGGATATCCACAGGTACAGCCACCGATCATGAGCTCAAGACAACTTGAGAAAGCAGGACTCTTGGCGACCGAGCAAATATTCGGGATCGTAGCCGCCTGAACATTACCCGCAAGAAGAAGCGACATTGCAGCCGCTCGACAGGTTCGCATCCAACCCTTAAATTTTCCAGTGAGGCTACTTTTTCCCGAGACCCTAAGAATATCGAGGACAGCCTCGTGCTTCGTATTGATGAACTTTAGGAAATCTGGCTTCAGGTACAACTTCAAAAAACGAGTTTCGATACCGTCAAAAACTTGAGCAAATGCTTCGAACGTCCGGAGGCGCGAGAATTCCTTTCCCGTGACCAAATGCTCTCGGCGCTTGGCCCGACTCACGGCCTCATTGAGACTCGAACTCTTTGAATCGAAGCCGCCCGCAAGCAGATTGCGCTTCGCCGACTGCGCGGTTTCAGACATTGAGTGAGTTTCGCTATCCAAGTCCTCTTTACCCGCAAGCTCTTGGAAGAGCTTTATCGTTTCTATATCCGAAGAGTGGCAGGCAATCCTCGTTCGAAAATTCTGGACCAGTTCTAGCGCCGGCCTTTGGCTTCCAATGGTATTCATCAAACTGCTTAATGACTGCGTGGCAACGATCACGGCTGGCTTTGTTTCACGCGCTTTTGCCATGAAAGTATCATCACCAATGGTGCCGCCACCGCCGCACGTCACCACGTCCTGATATTCGTCAATGATTAATGCGGTCGTAAACGGCATGTCTTTCTCTCTGAGTTCTGCAACCATGTTCAAGACTGCCTGTTCGAAATGGAGTTTTATGAATGTTCCCATCGAACGCGCAAGACCAGGCTGCTGCACATCGAACAAAAGAATTTTTCCATCGCGCACAAATTCCTCCATTGAACCAATCGTGACGTTTCCTTCCTTTGGACAGAAAACACGATTCGCCGCGAATTCTTGGAATTGGTTTACGAACGCGGTACTTGTGGCGACGATGCCTGTGCGAACGCGATCTTCCAGTTGCGAATATTCGTTTTCGAAATACTCGATGGCGCAATTGATGTTGAACGTTTCTTCCTCTGAAAATGTACCCTCGGCCAGCTTTGCGCGAAGATCGTCAGCAAGGTTGTGCTTTGAAGCGCGGACAATTGCTCGGTAAAGATCAAGAAGAGTGAAGTAGCCGTGTTGAGCCGCACAGTAAGCAATGGTATTTCGAATCAGATGCGAAGAAGAGACTTCCCAAAATGGAGAATCTGCCGACTTCCCCATGAAGTTCACCGCAGCCGAACGGACCATATCAGCGAGGCCAACAAACCTTGAATCTCGAAGAGGATTCTCTACAAAAACCGGATTGAAAGTGACATTCCCGCCGAGGGAAATCCTAACGATCCGGTCGCCAAGCCCAGCTCGCTTTATCAACCTCTCGGCATCTCGCAAGAATGTCCCCTTGGGATCAATCGCCAGAATTGCAGGTACGCCTTTGTTTTGAAATAAGAGCTGCCTTAGATACCGGAGAATTGCCCCTTGCGTTTTACCACTACCGATACTTCCAGAAATAAATATACCACCATTGACCCCTCGTCCTGGAATTTTCACCCATTCCTCAGCTTCCTCGTCCTGAACGCCATGTCTGAGATCACCAGTCGTGGTTCCGAGCACGAGATCGCCGTTCTCCAACTCTGGCTCCGTTAGCCGATGAGCATCTCTTAGATTAAAACGGACGCCGGCAAAGAGTCGTAATACCACTCTCGAAAGAAAATATGAGCAAACACCAAGATTCAGGGCGAAGCCGAACTGAAACCATCGGACGACATTACCTGCAAACACCTGAGAGATAATTGGGGCAACTTCAGCTTGAATCACATGCCGTTCAATGAAAAACGTCATCATTGCAGCGGCACCAGCTACAATCTCCGCATGCCCCAGCAACAACTTTGAACTTTTACCTTGGAGGGCTTGAAGCTTACTTCCTTGGCGCTCCATTCCGAGGCTGCGATTGAGGAAAATTCCGATGAATGCCAAGTTGATTACAAACCCCGTCAGGGACACCCATAGAAAGGTTCCATGGGCAACGGAAAATTCCACTAGCAGATTTAACTTTGCGGGCTCGAACCGAAAGTAATTTAGGTAAAAGTAAGCGCATCCAACTCCAACGAGCGCAAGCACCGCGATGGAAAGTGGTACGTCATTTTGTGCTTGTGCCTTCGTCATCAGACCCCCTTTATTAATGATTTTCTCGGACCAGTAACGAGCGTCTTCATGAAAAATAGCGCTCGAAAAAGTCTTGCTGTCTGTCGCTCCAGTGCGCGATTCTTCGTCTTTTCAGCGAGCGAAATTTTGTTCAGGACCTTTTGCAATTGAGCTTCAATTTCTTCTTCCACTGTGACCTCCATTCTTAACCTGACGCCTTGTTGGACTTGGAAAATCGTTCTGGGCTTTGGTAACGTTTGTTTCGCGGCCAATCCTCAACTCCCTGGAATCTGCCGTCATGAAAGATAAAGCGAAAAGTTCCGAAAAGGAGCTGGCTCCCGTTTTCTCGGGCGTACTGTGTTTGAAGTCTTAACGCAGCCTCTTCTAAAATCACTTCATCGGCGACCTGGGC
>JAYVXN010000419.1:0-3852 GCA_043785085.1 Bdellovibrionales bacterium
GCCGCACTCGGCGAAAAAACTCCTCAGAGTTTTCATTGGTCTTGTGAAAGCGTCAGTCAGTATGGGATTCCATCGGAATGGAAAGTTGATTTTGGCGCAACGGAAGAGCTGTCGATTCCCACGCAAAAGGAAGTTCCGTTCACGGTGCTGATAGCGCAAAGAGATTGGCAGAAGAACACACTTCAATACTTTAAGCGTTATGAAAAAGGCTTGGTCCACAATGTGGAAAATGAGTTTAGTGTGCGCTTCGCAAAGCCGGGTGGCGAAGAGTGGGACGCTGAAGGATTTTTGTCTTTCTGGAAAAACCATTCCGACAACTCCCCTTTGGAATTTAAAATTTGGCTACAGCGGGCTCCGGAGATTTCGAGCTCTGCTATTCAGCAAAACAGATTGCGAAAAACACCGTAACTAAGGGCTGGTTTGCACGTCGCACGGTACCGGTCGGCGCCATTTTTCAACGCGTTGGTGATTCGGAGGTCGATTGTCGAGGTGCCCGGGCGGAGGGTAGATTGTGCGTTGTTGATCCGGCGGTCGGGGCGGTAGCTGATTCCCGTGCGCGACAACGTCCGGACCGTTGCTTTTCGGGCCCCAAAGGACGTTTTGCCGCAATAGCGGCTCTTCACGCCTACGATTCCTTTAATGGTCACAGTGAGTTGTCTATGCTCTACGTCACCGAATGACTAAATCTGAAACAGATCAAAGCAATAGGCATACACGGTTTCGGAATCACTGTTTTGAACATGTTTGAGATTTTCGTGCAGCTGGGAAAGCAACCGTTCCCGTAAAATTCTGGCATCAGTTCGTGACATCGAAAAAACTCCCGAATAACGGAGATCATTTTCATTTTCAAGATCCAGCCGGTGGATGGACTGATTCCTCCAGTTGGTATGGTGCTGTCTTAAAAATTCAGAAGTCCGATCAAGATGCAGATGCATTTCGCCAGGAATCCAACCATCAGGTCCCTGTATGATAAGATTCATTCTTTCTAAATGGGAAAGGACCTCGCTCACAAGCTTTGTTGGAAGATGCAACTGCTGAGAAATGGTATTCACATTCTTATGTGTTGGTATGCAAGCCAAGACATGAATCGCCTGATAATACCAAGCGCTGTAATAAAGCGCTTGATCTTGCTGATTAATTTTTTTTGAAGGGGGAATTCTTTCCTTCACGGTGAGCCGTGAATCGCGAATTTTTTCTCGCTCTTTGCGAAAGAAAAGCTTGAGGTCCGCACTGCCGGCGCGATCTTCTTCTAAAAGGAAAAGGACAAAGCGAGTTTCGTCAGAGTCCATTTGAAAATGCCGTGTAATTTTTTCAGATTGCTCAAGAGTCATTTTCGCCTGACCAGCAAGGATTCTTGAAAGAGCCGCTTGGTGGCCGCCCATTGCGGATGCGATCTCACGTTTAAGTCCGCCCCTTTTGCCTCGTAAACCTACGATATTTTTAAGAAACACATCGAAGCTTTCAAAAGAGAAAATATCCAAATCATATTCGCGCATATTACTAATTTAACAATAACTGCAAATTAAACATACAGATTTAATTAAATACTAAATGCGCTGCATTAATTTTATGATAAGGTCCATCTATCTACCAAAGGAGTCTATATGCGAAATTATTTTTTAATCAGTTCATTCGTTGTTTTTCTTATCTCATCAAATGGCTTTGCAAGTGGCGTGATTACTGGCGGAGGCGGAATGCCTGGTCCAACATTCGTCGAGCTCAAATGCGAACAGGGGTTACAAATTAATTTTACCGAGTTCACCCTGAACAATGTTCTTTGGGCAAGCAACGCCATTTCGATTCAGTCTGTGGGAAGTGCCCCGGCGAATCAGCCTGTTGTCGTCTCTAGAAACAATTCAGGAACTAGAATTCTCTCCTATGGTGATGCGTTTTGCACAAGGTCGTTGAATGAGGTGAACAATAAAAATTGGATTCTTGTCAGTCACTGTGAAGGAAAAACATTTCCTTTAAATTGTGAACGACTTTAATTTACAAAAGCATTTGTCAAATTTCCGTAGGAGAAATTTTCATGAATTTTATTTTAGGGCTCATTATCGCCTTGATGGTGTCATCACCACCAGTCAGTGCCGGGATGGTGTGCCCACAGAATATGTGTAATCCATTCAACGGCTGCATGGATGGGTGTTCCATGGAACAAAAAATATGTTCCATTAAAAGTGTCCAGCAATGCATCGGGAAGCAGATTTTATCTCCGTGCAACTTTAGTGGAAGCGGAAAAATCTCTTCTGAGAATAGTTTCTGTGAGGCTATCTACGAAAATCATCCTGTGCAGTGGAGCTGTCGGTGCAATTAAATTCCAGTAAAAATTTGGTAGCCAGGCAACTGATATGGAAATTAAAAAAGATGATTTTACAGAAAGCCAATAAAAACTGACCCATTTCGCCATCAGATGGCACTTGATTTGCAATCGATCATTGTTCAGGCAAGATAAGTATAGAGGAAATAGGAAAATGAAATCAACAAGAAGCTGTGTCGTAATTTCTCTGACTTTATTCTTGTCCAATTGCGCCACTTCCAAAGTCGGCACATTGGCCGATCGAAGCCCCGCCGAAACCCACTTAGAGTGGACTTTACTTGGCAAGGTCGATTTTTTTCCCAAAGATCTCTTTCTGAACAATGAAAATAAATTCGGCCCCTGGATAAAAAGACTCGTGTTCTCCCCGGATGGCGATCACATCGCTTTTGATGGTATTGGTGACGAACTGCGAGTGTACCAACTTTCAAATAGAAAATTATATGCTTCGCCTGGCTCGCTAGGCGATAGCGGATTTCCTAAAAATGGAGTCGCATTTGATTTTTTTAATGCGGGCGCCGTTTTGCGCCTTTTAGTTCACGGCAGTTCCAAAAAAACCGGTGGGCTACTGGCTGATTGGAATTTCGGTTCCGATAAATACAATGCGTTTATAAGCAGCAAATTAATTCTAGAGTTAACGAAAAAATTAGGTGTGCTCTCGATCTTTCACCATGCCGACGATCTGATTGTGAGTCCTGACGGAGACCAATTCTTAACAATCAATAGCAAAGGAACTCCGAACCCTGGCGCCATTTTGTGGGATACCTCGAGTCTAGTCCCCAAAAAATTAATCCTACAAGGGGTAAACGTCGGTAAATTCAACGCCGCCGCGTTTATGCCCTTTGAAAAATTTGTTGTTTTTGGCGATGATCGTTTCACGAGGTTAAATACGGAAACTGGCGTCATAGGCAAACCTCTACTGACGCCTTTGAGCCCAGCGCAAAGCAGTGAGATTGCGGATGAGGTATTGATTGGCGGAAAGGGTGAAACTTCCTGCCTGGTGGCCGCCTATGGTTTTTCCTCCCCACAGCAGAGTACGAGCTCGCCAAGGATTGACGTCTATAACCTCCATACCGGGAGCCGGTTGCAACATTTTGAATTCAAAGGATTCGTATGGGAAATGGGCAAGAATATGTCACTCGATGCCAATTGTTCGACGTTGCTCGTAGGTAGTCGCGACAGGGCTAAGCTCATGCACCTAGACTCTGGCAAAGAGATCGCCGAATTTTCTGAGCCGCTTTCTCAGGTTCCATTTGAAGCCAGCGAAAAACTGCTATCGGCAGTGGCAATATCTAGGGACGGCCGCCGAATTGCTCTCGGGTACAGACAAGTCGTGATCTTTGAAAAAACTGACGCTGGAGGATGGAAGTGAATTAAGACACTTCAATGCCGCCCTCGGCGCCGGCTTGAATTTGCTGAGGTCGTGATTCTGCGCCGAAGTCCTCGTCGTCAGCAAGGACCTGACTTTTAGCCCAGTCGAATAAAAGCCAGGGTTGGCCAATATTTAATAGAAGTGTTCGCCATCGTAAGGCGAAGTT
>JAYVXN010000420.1:0-3852 GCA_043785085.1 Bdellovibrionales bacterium
AATACGGATCTGCCGCGGACGGTGGTGCCGACGTCACGGCTGCTTAATTTCTTGCATTTAAAATAACTGTCGCGTTTTGGTTAGGGATTCGCTTGAAGTCCGTCTGGTTGACGGCTCGGTCGCTGAAGGCGATCTGGCTTTTCAAGTAAGCGTGAATGAATGCGTTCCGCCTCGGCCTGATCAATTAAGGCAAACTGCCTTGTTTTTTCATCGAAGGCATAAACTCCTGCCGTACTTAACTCAAACCACCAGCCATGCAGTTTCAAGCGTTGTTGGCTGAGACGTTCTTGAATGACTGGATAGGAGCGCAAATGCTCAATTTGCTGTAAAACATTTTGCTGGGAAAGGCGATTGGCGTGGCTTAAGGCACTTGAATCTGTCTGCGCAGAGAGGCGCTTCTGAGCTTCCTGCGATAACGACGGCTCTCCATGGCGCAGCCAAGCCCGCAAATGTGGTGCCGAAACTAATTTATCACGTCCCGCAAGCAGCGCGTGCATCGCGCCACAATCGGAGTGTCCGCAGACAATAATATCAGAAACATGCAAATTCAATATCGCAAATTCAATCGCTGCTGCCTCTGATTCATCGGCCGTCGAATGACCATCAGAGCCGCAGCAGGGAATGAGGTTACCAACATTGCGAATAACAAAAAGATCTCCAGGATCAGTTGACGCAAACCAATTGGGTGCGACCCGACTATCGGAGCAGGTGATAAACAAAGTATCTGGAGATTGTCCCAGGGCCAGTTGGGCAAACTTCTCGCGATAATTGGGAAGATCCCTTTGTCGAAATTCAACGATGCCTTTGAGTAATTTCTTCATTTTTCTACCAAGCCAGGCTTTTGCCTATTTTTGAGGAGTATTATGCTTTGCGCTGGCTTTGTAAAATGCTTTTTTGGTTTTTGAACGGATTTGTCTTGTCATTGAGATGACTCGACTTTTTTCAAGTGTCTCTTGATGTCAGCCGCCGCCCGCGCTAATTTGCATAAGAGAACTTTTTGAAAGAGAGTCCGGTTTTGCCCTATCAAAAGTACATTCTTTCGGCCGCTGCGATTGCGCAAGCAAATGCCGGAAGTCCAGAGTCTTTGATTCAAACGAATTCGGCAAACTTCAGCGCGCACTTTGCATTCAAAAAACGGAGCCTTCATCAGGTGACTTTGCCGCCCGGAGCGCGCACCTCATTGCCACACGCAGAAAGCCTCGAAGAAGAATTTGTTTACGTCATTTCTGGCACGCCTCACGTGTGGATCGATGGTTTTATTTATGAACTCGCGGCTGGCTGTGCCGTGGGCTTTCCTGCCGGAACTGGGATCAGTCATTGTTTGATCTTGATTGAACCTTACCTAAAAACTGTCTATTCAGCCAAGCGTATTCGTCTCGGCATTTCTGATGAAAATGATGTCTGCGCTTTTTGGCGAAAAATGGATTTTTCGGAAAATGGGTGGACTTACCAATGGAAGGGCGAACAAAAGACCGCAAGAGTGGTCGAGTTCGATAAACAATTATGATTGAAGTATTGGCCGACTCCTCTCTTGCGACATTTTTGCCGGAAGTGGCACCCTTGCTTTATCAACAGGAGCACACCAATAGCTTAATGTTGGGTCTGTGTGGCATGCTCGCCACTGCCAAAGAGCCCATGGCCCCTCTTCTGATTCGAATTTTGCAGGACGGAAAAACTGTTTCCGCCGCTCTACAGACGCCGGCGCATAATTTAGTGCTGACGTACGCTGAAGACGAGCAGCTACAGGAGCTGGCGAAATTTTTAATCGAGAAGAAAATGGCCTTTCCCGGCGTCGTCGGTCCGGCCCATGAAGCTGAGACCTTTGCCAAAACCTGGGCGGAGCTCAGCGGCTGTCCGCAGCGCCTGGGAATGGCGCAGAAGATTTTTAAAATTGAAAATGTAATTTTGCCGGAAGGTGTTTCTGGCAATCTGCGACCCGCTCATCTTGATGAAGTAGACTTGATCGCCCGCTGGACAGTTAAGTTTGCCAGTGAGTCCCTTCCGCCCAATGAACGTCGCAGCTTTGAGGCGACTCGGCCAGGCATTGAAAAGGTGGTACAAAAACAACAGGCTTATATCTGGGAAGCGGACGGTCAGCCAGTCTCTATGGCTCATGTTGGACGGCCCACCCGCAACGGCATTTCGATTCAAGCTGTCTTCACGCCTAAGCCTTGGCGTAAACACGGCTATGCTTCAGCTGTGGTGGCCCACCTGAGTCAGAAGATGTTGCAAACAGGCAAAAAATTCTGCGTGCTTTATACGGATCTGTCTAATTCGACTTCGAATAAAATTTACCAGCAAATCGGTTACCGCGAAGTTGCCGATTCGAAGTACTATGTTTTTATGGTCAGAATTTAAATCTATTCGTTATCACACTTGACGTCAGGTTCATTGCAATGAATCGCGTTGGTGGCATCGCTACATTTCTTAAGAACTTGCGCAAGGGCGCTGGCGCGAGTCGAACCTGCGGCAATATGGGTTTTTCCAAAAGACTGAATCTGACACGTCCAGGGGGCGCCAGAGTTCGAAATTGTCGAGTTGCCTTTGATGGCCAATTGGAAAACTTGCTGTTGTAGTTGAGAGACGGCCTTTTCCAGTTGCCACACACGGCGGCGCAATTCTTCGTTGGAGTAACCCTCATAACTCTTGCCATGCCGATTAAATTTCAGGCCGTGAAAGATATGTTGATCCGACCCTGCAACGGTGGCCATGAATTGCGACCCGGCACAAAATTTCTCGCAAGTTTTGAAGATATAGTAGAATTCGTCAGGCTGACCCCTGGGGCCATCGCTCTCGGGCCAGCGTCGATTTTGAGTCCAAAAGTTGGTCAACCCAAGCATCCGCCGCTTGATCGGCAAATACTGTTTTTCACCTTGGGCGAGCCGTCGAAAAACGCAGCATTGCTCCGAGATTATATTATGAATCATCCGCAAAGGTGACGACGCTTGGTCTTTTTCCGTAATTAGGTTATATTCCAACCATGGCAAATAAAGAGATCGCAAAATTAATCAGCGGCTTCAAACAATTTCGCAAAAAATTCTATCTAGGCGAAGATTCTGTTTACAGTAAACTCTCAAGCTCAGGGCAGGTGCCAAAAACTTTAGTGATTGGTTGTTCTGATTCGCGTGTGGATCCAGCCATTTTGTCTTCAGCGGGACCGGGTGAACTTTTTGTTGTCCGCAATGTCGCTAATCTCGTGCCGCCATGTGAAACGCAAGCGGGTCGTCACGGTGTTAGTGCGGCTATTGAATTTGCGGTCGTAAATCTCAAAGTCGAGACCATTATTGTCCTAGGGCATCGGCAATGTGGCGGGATTCGGGCCTTGCTGTTTCCGGAACAAACGCAAGCCGGAGGATTTGTTCAGCAGTGGATGAAGATTGCGGAGCCGGCAAAAAAACGCGCTTTGGCGCTTGTGTCTGCTAAAGATGACAATGTTCTTTGGCGGCAATGTGAATTAGAAAGTCTGCGCACTTCGATTGAAAACCTGCGGACCTTTCCGTTCGTTGCCCAAGCCATTCGTGAGCGCGATTTATCCTTGCGTGGAATCTATTTTGATATTGAGACCGGCGAACTGCTGGATCTCGACGAAGACAGCGGAACTTTTACGACCCTGGACATTTGAATTTCAGCTGTCTCGGATTAACGTCAATTCAACTTTCAGAAAATGAATTAAGTCTTTTGACGAAAGTCTAGGTTTTTACAGTTATTGGGCACTGTGGGTACCTTTTCGTTGGGCAATTTTGGCCGTAACGATAAAAGTGCGGCGCCAATTAATGATGTTTGGAAATAAACAAAAGGCGGAACCAGCGGCGTCACGGCCGCGCTAACGCTCGGGGAATTTGTAAACAAAAG
>JAYVXN010000421.1:0-3838 GCA_043785085.1 Bdellovibrionales bacterium
CGTTGAAGCCGATGAATGGGCCTCCTATTAACGCTGCTTGATAGGTACCATTTCCGTTTTTCTGAAAAGTTAACTCAGAAATATCGCTGACGGAGCTGAAAAACGAATTGAGAAACTCACTTTCATATACGAGCCCATTTGAAAACAAGAGTAATCCGAAAGGATGAGCGACACCTTCATTAAACGGATTATTGAGTGACTGAACGGGAAGAGAGGATACACCTTTGGTTAGGTCGTATTTATTGATATCCATTCCGGAATCGACGAAATTAAATCCACTCTGACTAAAGTAACGATGTTGAGAAAGTATCGCGTAAGGCCAATGTGATAGATCGATGCCCGACATTTGAAACCCAAAATCAGTCATAGTTGTAAGGGTTACAAAAAGATTTCCGATTTTGACACGTAGCGATTGCCGCCTCGTGTTCTCTTGATGAATCCAAACTCCTCAAGAGTTCTAAAAACTTCTTCCCGCTCCGCCATGCGTCCTGCTCTGACTGACTTTTGACCGAGCAGGGCGGCTTGCATCCTGGCTCGGCACAATTTGTAGAACAGAGCCCGTTGGCCGATCTCGGGTCGTGCAAGCTTCTCGTCCATTTCGTCTGCCGTCTTGAATCCTTTCGAACCGCGCATGCGATTTTTATTTAACAGCAGGGCGGCATCCACCATCCTTGTTTGCGCAGCACCGACCTCAAGCCTGCACCCCTTGCCCAACTGTGTGGCTCCCTTGAGCTCCTTCATCGTGCACTCAGTGGCCCCGTTGTGTTCGGGCGTGCGTGGCAGCGAGCGGAGCACGATCACGTGGTGCTCCGCCAGGTGCGCAAGCACGGCGGGATGCTGGTAGAGCGACCCGTTGTCTCGGCCGTAGACAAGCGGATAACTTTCCCGTTTGAGTGCGGTCGCCTCCAGGAGTTCAAGCACGTCCCTGTGGTTGGCACTTTCACCCGTGTGCAGGCCGATGATCGAGAGCGATCCGCGGTCACGGATGACTTGGCTTTCGATGGCGACGCCGCCGTCTGGGGCTCGGCCCAGGTGCGTGCCGTCCTGCCCCCACATCACATCTCGGCCGAGGACCTCCACTCTGACTTGATGGCGGAGGATCCTGGCTTTTCTTCTCCGCTCGCGGCAAAGTTTGAATTTCCGCACATACAGCTGGATGAGCCGAGTCGGCACGCTCCCTTTGAGTGCCTTGGATACTGCCAGCCATCCGGGGTAGCCTTGACGCCTGAGTTCACGCCCGACCTTCCACATCGCGTGCCGATGAGCAGAGGCCGGAGCCTTGGGTCTGCCGATTCGCTTCTGCGGCGTACCTGCCTTGATCTGCGCTCGCCAGTTCCACAACGTACGGACATCGATATCTAAACTGCGGGCAGTGCCGCCGAGAGAGACTTGGCGAGCCTCCCTCAGCAGGGCATTGCCGACCGTCATGACGATTTCCCTTCCGTATCGTCGTCTACGCTTCCTTGCTTTGGGCTCGCAATTTGGCCTTCCTGGCTGGTTTTGCATTCTTGAGTAAGCTCGGTGCGGAGAGCTCTGGGGCTTGCCCCGCGGTCACTGTCGTGAGTTTCGGCATCGGCTCGTAGCGGACTCCCGGGAGTTCGCGCAGCCAGCAGATCAGCCGCTCCCGGCTCAGCACCTGCGTCTCGAGTTGCTGGATCTTCTTTTGGAGCTGCTTCGGATCGTTCAGGGGATCCGGGGTCGGCTCGCTCTGCGAGCCACGGATTTTCGGTTGATTGAGCAGTCCTACTACCATACCCGAGATCGCTTGCTGGGAGAGCTGCCATACTCGCAGCGGCGGTAACTTCAGGCGACGCGCGATCTCTTGCTTGGTCGCCTGGCCCAGCCAGTACTCCATCAGGCACGCCGCTGTCTGGTGGGCCTGCTCCTTCTGGGCAGCCGTTGCCCACTCCCACAGCGACCTCATGGCTACAGGCGGCGGGCTCGGCATCTTCACTCGCGGCTTGCGAGGTTGCCGTGGTCTGCGCGTGCTCGGCTTCAGCGGGGGCTCGGCCGAGTTCAGCGGGGAGACCATCGGTGCGGGAACTGGATTCTGGGAGTTCGACATTTTCAGAGGTTCCTTTCGGGATTGGGGCGGTTTGCGGCGGTGAGATCAATTGAGCGGGGACTTGAGCGGGCTGCGCGGCGGAGTGCCCAAACTGAGAGTACTCCAGATGCTGGACCACGCCGTTAGGGGTTTGGATCACTAAGCTCCCTGACTCCCCATGGAGTGACACGGGCTGGTCGCCAATCTGGCCGATCAAAAAGACCGGCGACCTCGGCGCATCACCGACCGCAAGCCTGAGCTCGTTTTGGGTGAGCGTCGCCTCAATCACGCGTCTCACCTCGGTCGCCACCCCAAAGAAGCGATCTGCCGGCGTCATGCCGTCAATGCCTTGGTGAGGCCTGAAGTGATTGTAGTGGGCAATGAAGTGACCGAACCTCTCACGCGTGTCCTCAAGCTCCTGTGGCTTGACTCGCTCCCAGAACTCCTGGCCCACCGTCTCCCAGAATCGCTCGCACTTGCCCAACGTCTGAGGATGATGGGAGCGGGCCACGACATGCCGGATTCCTTCGCGATCGAGCAATTTCTGGAAATCGCTCTTTCCGCGCCAGCTAAAATACTGCCGGCCTTGATCGGTCAGCACTTCCTCGGGCTTTCCAAAACGCTGGATCCCCATCAAAAGTGAGTCCATGACGAGATCCGACTTTTGCCGCAGCATCAGGCTCCAGGCTACGATGTAGCGACTGTGATCGTCGATATAGACCGTCAAATAAACCCGCTGGCTGTGGCGCGTGAGCACAAAGCTCGTGATATCGCTCTGCCACAGCTGCATGGGCTTGGCTCGTTCGAACCGCCTCACTTTGTCAGCCGACCGTCGCCGCTTCTTGGGCCGCAGAGGAGCCCGCGGGAGCTTGGCTTCCTTGACGGTCTTGCGAACAGTGCCGGTCGAGACCTTGACGCCGCGAAATCGGAACAAAAAGTCCCGCACTTTTTTCAAGCCAAAGTCGGGATGCTCTTTTTGAGCTGACACGATCTGAGCCTTCAAGTGCGGCGAGCTGCCCTTGCGCCCACGCTTACCCGTGCCGTAGATGCCTGACTCGAGCGCCGGAGCCCCGCGCTCCTCGTACACCTTGTGCCACTTGGAGAGCGACTTGCTCGACACGCCCCAGATCTTGGCGAACTCGCCGTAAGTGGCTCCACTCTTCAGATACGCTTCGACGGCTTCTTTGCGCTTCTCGGGCGCGTTCGACCCTTTGCCCTTTGCTTTTGGTTGGCCGTCAAGTCCTTGGGCCTTGCTCGCCTTTTTCTCCGCAGCTTCCTTGATCCAGCGATAGACTGCTGAGCCGGTAATGCCCTGTGCTTGGAAGAAAGCTTCCTTCGGACCCTTGTGAGCCTTGAAAGCTCGAACTATCTGTTTCTTCTCTGAGTCAGATAACCGCCGCTTTCCAGTTGCTGACTTTTTCTCTTTCGATCCCATCCTGCCTCCCAGGGACTCTTGGTCCCACTCTGAGAGGCGGCTGCTCTATGTCCTAACCGGAAAGACTTTTGTTACACCCTACACTCTCTCGTAGTCGAGGTGCGCTGCAATACCTACTGGCAGGAGTCCCGCCGGTGCCAGCTCATGAAACTCGAAGGTCCGCTCCACGACCTCGGATTGGCACCGCGCCAAAGCCTGCCCCAGGGTGAAGCCCGAGCCGCCGGCATTGCTATTCGTACCCGGAATCCGAGTCACGCATCGAATGAATCGAAGCGCAAGAAGGTCCCGATAAACCCCGATCCCCATGGGGCGGACCCTCGCATCATTAACTTATGTCGTCAAATTATTTTCTAATTTAT
>JAYVXN010000422.1:0-12213 GCA_043785085.1 Bdellovibrionales bacterium
TCTCGTTAGCCGCCTGCTAGCGCTTCGGCCTCCCGTCTCGATTCGTCGCAAAATCCACGGCGAAAAAGTGTCAAGTTACTTATGACAGGGTGCTTAGCCAGCGGCTAATTCGAGGGCGACGCAACGAAGGGCTGGCTCAAAAGACCAAGCGAAAATGTCTAAGTTATTTCGTCACAGGTCCTTAGGTGATTTACGTCAAGCTCCTATTTGCTGAAATCCTTTGCCTGATAAGACAATTCCAATTAAACATTTGTGCATTGAAGGAGGCAAACAATGACTGAAACAAGTGCCAAAGCCCATTGGGTCAGATCCAGCCATGGCGTCATTGCCGGCGTTTGCCAAGGCCTCGGCGAGCATTTGGGAATTGAGCCCTGGATTCTTCGGGTCGTTTGGGTTTTGAGTCTGCTCTTGTTCGGTGCCGGCCTTTGGCTTTACTTGATTTTTACACTTTGCCTGCCACGCGATGACCGTTGGGAAGCAGCTCAAGGCAAAATGATTATGGGCGTGTGCTCACGCATTGCTAAACGCGGCGACGTTGAAGTCGGCATCGCCCGACTGGGTGCTGTCATTTTACTGCTGTTTTCTGGTGGTACAGCAATTGTGGGGTATCTTGTCTTGTATTTTCTATTGCCAGATCCAGACCGAGCCAATAATCCCAACCAGCCGACTTCTATATTGTAACAGAAGTTATAATAAAATCTGCACCAGATCACTTTGCGTCAGCTGGCCTCGGTAGAGTTGCGAGAATTCTGGAATCAAGGCAGCTCGAGTGGGGGACATTTGGTCTTCTGCTTGGTCTTCTGCTTGGTCTTCTGGGGTCCCCATGAAGAGCAAGGTTTGAAAGAATTCCTGTAAAGCCGAGTTGTCATCGATGAGCTTTTCAATTTCTAAGAGAAGCAACTGAGTCTGCTCCCGCGGTATTTTCACAAGTTGTTTTTCTATCCACGAGCGCTCAATAAAGGGCAGGCTTGCCAGCCCCAGAAACAACGACCAAGAACAAAACAGGCGGTACCCCTTGAGAGTCTCCGGCAAGGCCATGATATAGGCCATGGCATGCTCTGCGTGGGCCTTTAAACTTTGCATGACTTCTGAGCGCTGCGGAATCAAAAGGCGTCCAGCCATTTCATCACTGAGCTGATCCTTCAGCAAATTCACCTTTTGCAGAAAAAGTCCGAAATGAAAGGCATCGACTAAAAGATCTGGCGAGAGCGCCGGCTGCGGTATTGGTGATAACACTAGGCGCGTCAAAATCTCACCCACCACACCCGCGACAAAAAAACAATATTGATTTACATCAGCCAAAGACATCAGCCGCATCACACCAGAAGATTTCCGCCTAGAAAAATAAACCATGCCGCGACTCATACTTTGGATTGGTTCTTTTAAAATCTGGCGAATCGGCAATGCCAGCGCATGAAATTCAGAAAAAATCTGCCAGGCATCATTCAGCAGCAACTTCTCCCCGTCTGAAATTCCTGTTGAAAATGCTTCAGCCCATTGACTGACGTCAGATTTCACAGGCAACACTTCCAAATAGCGGTCAAAACATTCGAACTGCCGCAATTGAACCGATAAATCTGTCCATAAGGCGTCTTCAATCGTATCTAATATCCGACAGAGCAGATAAGCCAGACCAACTTCTTCACGCAAAGGCGACGGCAAACGCTCAATGCAAAACGCAAAGCTGCGGCTCACGCGGTTTAAATGCTGTTGGAAAAACCAGGTTTGCTCCATTTAAGATGCTACCTTAAGTGCAGCGGCTCTATTCTGCAAGAATTCACCTCAATAAATGCCTTAAATCCCCAGGACGACCTGCGGCACGATAGCGAATCATTTCGAGTTTTCTTCACTTTCAAAGACAAATTTGCTCAAATAGACGCGTTCTGGAGCCGCTTTTCACGCGCGTCCAGAAGCAATTTCACAACATCTCTGTCGAGGAGTAACTGCAATGAAAAATCTCACTTCATCAAGCCGCCGCCAGTTTTTACGCCAATATGGATTGAATATGACCCTAGCTCTGCCGGCAGCAATCGCTTTCAATAAAATTATATTCTCAAGCGTTCAAGCCGAAGCCAAAGCGGCAAAAGCAAAAGTGGAAATTCCACCAGGGTTGGTCATGGTAAAACCCACTGACCCTACGGCCCAAGCTTTGGGCTACCATGAGGATGCGAAAAAAGTCGATAGCAAAAAATTTCCGAAACGGGCCGGCGCTGAGGGTGCGAAGCAGTTTTGTAAAACTTGCGCATTCTACCAAGCAAAAGATCCTGCAAAAGACCCCGTCGCCGCCTGCCAGATTTTACAAAATCAGGGAGTCTATGCGACTGGCTGGTGTAATTCGTGGGCGCAACGGACTTAAAAACCGGCTTCAGAATTGCATTTAAATGAAAAAACCGCGAGGAATGAACAAAATTTGTCAGCGGTTTTTTCATGAATACATCATCCACGCCCGCGCTTGACGAAAACAGGGTAAATCGAGTTTGATTGCTCCGAGCTCAAAGCAGCTCGGGGGAATTATGAAAATATTTTTTGCACTTGTCGCGATTTTGTTTGCCGCAATCATGGCTGATGCCTCTCCTTTGCTCAGCCCAAAGGGCTCCTCTTTGGCCACTGAGCTTGGCTTTCACGATGACGCCACCATGGAAAATTACTTTCATGTTGAGAAAATCGTGATCACTGAAAACGGCGCCGGAAGCGCCACAACCGTCTCACCTCTTGCCTCGACCGACACGAGCAATTTCGATCAGCCGTTTATAGGATTAACTGATATCTCGACCTGGATCACTGTGGGTGAAAAGGTTTGGACGATTATCAAAGACGGCAAACCTGTTGCTGATATCAGCACCCACTCCGCTAGCGTTTTACCAATCGAACAAACCAATTGGCAAGATTTAGAGAACTGGCAGGGACCTTATGTGAAGTCTTACACTATCGAAGCCAAAAACCTTTTGGGCATGACCGTTGCTTCACAAACTTACCGGGTGATGTTCAATTACGGCGGCACCTTTAACGGCAAAGGGCAATATCTTGCCAATGCGACAATTATTCCTGCGCAAGTCAGCATCGCCTGGGGTTTTAGCCTAAATACGAATGTTGAAATCGGAAACGCCGTAAACACCGGTACAAAAGATCACCTGATCCCGGCTCTACAAATGGAATTAGTTTGGAAAATCGACTCGGCCTTAAAGCACCTCGAAGGACGAAACAGTTTCTATATTAAAGGCAATGGCGAAGTGCGAACACTTAACGCCACTGCGGTGCAACTTTAGCCTTGGCGAGCGCGCTTATCGACGTTAAGCGCCGCCTCACGCATGACCTCAGACAATGTCGGATGACTGTGAAAGCTACGCGCAATGTCTTCAGAGCTAGCGCCAAATTCCATTGCGATCACCGCTTCACTTAGAACATCTGAGGCTCGCGGTCCGAGAATATGAACTCCTAAAACTTTATCAGTCTTTGCATCAGCCAGAATTTTTATTTGCCCATCCGTTGCACCCATGGCTTTGGCTCGGCCATTGGCGATAAACGGAAAACTTCCAGCTTTGTACTCAACACCCTTTTCTTTCAACTGCTCTTCAGTTAAACCAACACTGGCAAGCTCTGGCCAAGTGTAGATCACGTTTGGAACCGTGTCATAATTCACATGCCCCGGAAGCCCAGCTAAAATTTCAGCTACGGCAACGCCTTCTTCTTCGGCTTTGTGCGCAAGCATCGGCCCAGCAATCAAATCGCCAATGGCGTAAATCCCTGGAACATTGGTTTGATAATGATGATCGGTTTTCACTCGACCGCGTTCGTCCTTGGCAATGCCGACAGTCTCAAGCCCGAGACCATCCGAAAATGGCTTGCGTCCAACCGAAACCAAAACCATGTCGGCCTTCAATGAGGCCGTTTTGCCAGCGGCCTCATAAGTCAGCTCAACGCCATCTTTCAGCACCTCAGACTTGACGACCTTGGTTTCAAGCATAAATTCCATGCCCTGTTTTTTCAGCACCCGTAAAAGCAAATTCGCAGTCTGCTTATCCGTGCCGCCGGCAATGGCATTGTTGAATTCAATCACGGTTACTTTAGCCCCTAAGCGCAACCACACGGAACCCAATTCAAGTCCAATGACGCCACCACCAACGACCGCCAAATGCTTTGGCACCTCAGAAAAATTCAAAGCCTCGGTTGAAGAAACAATGCGTTTTCCATCAAATTTCAGATGCGGAAGTTCAACAGGTACCGAACCTGTGGCCAACATGATCGCCTTGCCTTGTAAGATTTGCGATTTTCCATCAGCCATTTTGACTTCAACTTGCGTGGCGCTTTTCAAATTACCTAAGCCAGTAAATACCGTGATTTTATTTTTCTTCATCAAAAAGGCCACACCCGTGGTCAGCTCTTTCACGACACGGTCTTTGCGCCCGAGCATGGTTGGCAAATCCAGTTCGACTTTAGCTTTAATTCCCCATGATGCAAATTCATGTGACGCCTGCTCAAAATGCTCGCTTGCATCCAAGAGAGCTTTCGAAGGAATACAACCGATGTTTAAGCAAGTGCCACCGAGGGTACTGCCTTTCTCAACGATGGCGGTTTTAAGTCCGAGTTGGGCTGCGCGAATAGCACCCGTGTACCCGCCCGGGCCTGAACCAATCACGATCAAATCAAAAACGGTCTCTACTGCTGCGGTTTCTGCCATGCTGTGAATCCTAATGAATTAAATTTCAAGTAAAATACGCTGCGGGTCTTCGATGCACTCTTTGACCTTCACTAAAAACGTCACGGCCTCTTTACCATCGATAATGCGATGATCATAGGAAAGAGCCAAGTACATCATCGGACGAATTTCAACTTTGCCGGCAACAGCCACCGGCCGATCTTGGATTTTATGCATGCCCAAGATCGCACTTTGTGGCGGATTTAAAATCGGCGTCGACATCAAGGAACCGAACACACCACCATTGGTGATCGTAAAAGTTCCTTCTGAGAGATCTTCAATCGATAATTTTCCGTCACGAGCTTTAGCCGCATAATGACGAATGGCCATTTCGACCTGAGCAATGGATAAATCCTGGGCGTCACGAACCACGGGGACAACTAAGCCTTTTTCGGTACCGACGGCGACGCCAATATTGAAATAATCGTGAAAGACCATATCGGTGCCATCAATAAAAGCATTCACTTGCGGAATTTCTTTTAAAGCCTCAATGCAGGCCTTCACGAAAAACCCCATAAAGCCCAGGCTCACACCGTATTTTTCTTTAAAGCGTTCTTTGTATTTCTCGCGAACCGCCATGACCGCGGACATATCAACTTCATTAAAGGTCGTGAGAATCGCAGCCGTGTGTTGCGCCTGCACGAGGCGTTCGGCGATACGCTTACGAATCGTCGTCATCGGCTGACGGCGAATGCCACCGGTCGCTCCGATGCCTTTATTTGCCCGCGGAAGCGGCGGAATTTCTGATTTCGCAGCCGGCTTCGTCTCAGCAGTAGTCGTTTTTCCAGGAGCATTCACCACATCCGCCTTGGTCAAACGCCCGTCTTTACCGGTGCCTGCGGTGCCTGCAATCCCTGAAGCGTCAAGACCACGCTCTTCAACTACCCGGCGAACAGCAGGACTCTGATGACTTTGCAATTCAGGGGCAATCGCCCTAGCCGCAGGCACGCCAGCTGTCGGAGCCGGTGTGCCGACGCTCGGAGCCGGAGCCGTTTTCGTAGGCGCCCCAGGGGCAGTCATACCAGCCGTCGCGACACCTTCCGTGTCGATGTAAGCAACAACGGCGCCGATTTTGAACACTTCTCCTTGTTTTGCCGTCGTGTTCAAAACGCCATCGTTAGGAGCGACAACCTCAACACTGGCTTTATCCGTCTCAAGACTCAAAATCACTTCATCGCGTTTTACGAACTCACCATTTTTCTTAACCCAATCGCCAATCGTTGCTTCCGTGATCGATTCGCCGACCGCTGGCACCTTAATTTCTGCTTTCACATGATCCTCACTTCTTTTTCGACTCTGAAGATTTGTCTGTTGTTTTACTCGATGCCTTATCACTGGCAATGCCAAGGGCCGAGCGCACGATATCCATTTGTTCACTCTCATGGACTTTCTCAGAACCAGTCGCCGGCGAGGCCCGCTCAGTTCGGCCGCAATAGCCGAGCTCAACGTTTTTCAAATCATTCGATTGCAGCAGCTCCATCAACTTCGGCAACATGAAATTCCAAGCACCCATGTTTTTGGGCTCCTCTTGCGTCCAAATCACTTTCTTGAGTTTCGGAAATGCCTTTAACAGAGGCACAAGTTTGTGCTCAGCAAGGGGATAGAGCTGTTCAACTCGTAAGATCGCAGTTTTCGCGGCGGCGGCCGCGTCCATTTTCTCTCGGGCCTCAAGAAGATTATAAAATATTTTTCCCGAGCATAAGATCACCGACTCAACGGCTTTGGTATCTTTCAAAACAAGCTCCGGAATAATTTCTTGAAAGCTACCGTTTGCGAGTTCATCGGTCTTTGAAATCACCCGTGGATGGCGCAGAAGTGACTTCGGCGACATAATCACCAGCGGTTTGCGAAAATCTCGTTTCATCTGCCGACGCAAAGCATGGAACAATTGAGCCGGTGTCGTCAAATTACAGACCTGAATATTATCTTGGGCACACATTTGCAGAAACCTCTCAAGCTTCGCGCTGGAATGTTCAGGCCCCTGGCCCTCATAGCCATGCGGCAGCAGGAGCACCAAGCCACTCATGCGCTGCCATTTCTGCTCAGCACTGGTAATGAACTGATCGATGATGATTTGGGCGCCGTTGGCAAAGTCACCAAACTGCGCTTCCCAAATTGTTAAAAATGTCGGGTCACTGGATGAATTGCCGTACTCAAAACCCAAAACCGCATACTCAGAAAGCAAGCTATCATAGACCACAAACTCAACATCATTGGGGCGGATTTGCGACAGCGGCGAATGGCGCTCATTGGTTTTGATATCATAAAACACACTATGCCGATGCGAGAACGTGCCGCGGCCAACGTCTTGGCCGCTGAGGCGAATCGGCGTGCCTTCAAACAAGAGACTGCCGTAAGACAAAAGCTCAGCCATACCCCAATCAATCGCTCCATCACCCTTCATCATTTCTTTGCGTGCTTCTAGAAGCTTTTGCAATTTGGGATGAACCGTGAACCCCTCAGGAACACTGGTGATGATCTCAGTCGAATCAGTCAGAATTTTTTTAGTGGTTTTAGTATTCCATTCTTTTTCGAAATCACCCGGTCCCGCGCGGCGAAATCCCTTCCAAAGACCTTCAAAAACCAAGGGCTTCATCTTCGGCGGATTTTTCTTCACATCATCCAAAATCTTCTGCAGAATTTCGATGCGGCCTTTAAACAATTCATCCGCAAAAGCTTGATCAACCACAGCTTCCGTTACCAGTTTGTTGGTGTAGATCTGATAAAGGGTCGGATGTTTTTTAATTTTGTCATACATCACCGGTTGGGTAAACGCGGGCTCATCGCCTTCGTTGTGACCAAAGCGACGATAGCAGACCACATTAATGACAATGTCTCGTTTGAATTCCTGGCGAAAACGAATCGCGATATCCATGGCACGAACACAAGCCTCCACATCATCGCCATTGACATGAACGACCGGAGTCTGCAGCATTTTCGCAACGTCCGACGCATAGGGCGAGCTGCGCGTGTTCTCAGGAGAAGTGGTAAAACCGACTTGGTTATCGATGATCACATGCACGGTGCCACCGATGGTGTAACCCTTGAGCTGCGACATTTGAAATGTTTCGGCCACCACACCTTGACCAGCAAAAGCAGAATCGCCATGAATCAGAACGGCGACAACCTTTTTTCTCTCACCCGTGTCGCGACGGCGGCGCTGCTTGGCACGCACCATTCCGCACACGACTGGATCGACCGCCTCAAGGTGCGAGGGATTAAAAGCTAAAGAGACATGGCAATTGCCACTTGGGGTTTGCTTATCCGATGAGTAGCCGAGGTGATACTTAACATCGCCGTCAAAAAAGGAATTGAAATCATCTTTATAGCCTTCGAATTCAGCAAAAAGCATGTCTGTGCCCTTGCCCATGAAATTCGTCAGCACATTGAGGCGCCCGCGATGCGCCATGCCGACGACGATTTCTTCAACCCCTAATGGCACACCACGAGTGACCATCGTCTCAAGCATCGGGATCAAAGCGTCTCCGCCTTCGATTGAAAAGCGTTTTTTACCGACAAACCGGGTGTGAATGAATTTTTCAAATGACTCGGTTTTCGCTAAGGTCCCGAGAATTTCTTTTTTCTCTTCTGGCGCGATTTTGAATTCAAGATTCTTTCTCTCGAATTCGTTAATAAACCAATCGCGCACCGTCGGCATCGCCTCAGCGGCCTGGACACTTAAAGTGCCGCAATAACAAGCGCGCAGATGATTGATAATGTCTTTGAGTTTCGCATTGGGCTTGCCAATGATCGAGCCAATTTGAAAAGATTCTTCCAGATCAGCGTCGGTGAGATTAAAATTCGCAAACGACAATTCCGGAAAAAACTTCTGCGCCATGGAGAGCGGATTGAGATTGGCTTCGAAATGACCGTAATCACGATAGGCGCGAATCAGATGATAAACATCCAATTCTTTGCGCGAAATGCCGGCGCCCGTTCCGCCGCTTAAGTTCTTCGCAAAATCGACACCTTCAAAAAACAAGCGCCATTCGCCCCCTACCGCTTCGGTGTTGCTTTGATAACGCTGATAAAGATCTTCGATATATTCAAGATTTGGCCGGTTCAAATAACTGAATTTTTCCAAAGCTGATCCTCCAAGCATGAGGGCAAAGATGAAGGCAAAACAAATTTGCGATAGACACGAATATATTAGCATTATTGTGAGCTTACGTGGAGCTTTATTGGCAGATCTGACGCCGATCAGCAGGACTCATTCGGCGCTTTTTTATTGTCTTTTCAATAGTGCTGAAACAAGATGCCGAAATGGATAATACGACTGCATGGGTTCACAATTTTGATCCGTTTCTCATTCAATTCTCCGGAAATTTCGGCGTCCGTTGGTATGGATTAGCCTATATGACGGGTTTTATCGTCGGGGCGATGATCATGACTTTCATCGCAAAGCGCGGACGCCGCACCCTGCCTGCGGATCAAGTCACTGACTTCATTACTTACGTCGTACTCGGCGTCATGATCGGTGGACGCGTTGGTTACGCTCTGTTCTATAGTCCTGAACTCATCATGGATTTTAAATCGACCTTTCCATTTTGGGGAGTTTTAGAAGTCTGGCACGGCGGAATGTCGAGTCATGGTGGAATTATCGGCATTGTCTTGATCAGCCTCCTCTACGCCCGACGCCATAAAATTTACTGGCTACATTTGGCCGATTTGACGACCCTCGGCGGCACCGTCGGTATTTTTTGCGGCCGCATCGCCAATTTTATAAATGGCGAATTGATGGGTCGACCGGCTCCTATAAATCTCCCGTGGGCGGTGAAATTTCCGCAAGACATCTACCATTGGACACCTGAGCGTGGAAACGACATCCTGCACAGCACCCAGCAACTCGGCTATGAAGTCGACCGTCTGCCGAAACTCGCTAGCGTCGTCGATAAGCTCCAACCGCCGATTCCGCCGGAGACTTGGAATAGCTGGGTCAACAATTACTCGGCTTCACGAAACGAAATTTACCGAACCTTTGATCAGATCATTAATCAGATTCAACACGGCAACGAAGCTTTAAGAAAAGCTATTGCACCGCTGCTGATTGCCCGCCATCCTTCCCAACTTTATGAAGCATTAATGGAAGGTGCATTGCTCTTTTGCCTGCTTTTTATAACGTGGCGTAAACCACGAAAACCGGGCGTCCTCGGTGGATTGTTTTTAACGGTCTATGCCGTGGTGCGAATTATCGGCGAGCAATTTCGCATGCCCGATGCCGAAATTGGCTTTCAGCTTTTTGGACTCACGCGAGGGCAATGGCTGAGCCTGTTGCAACTGACACTTTCGATTGGCTTATTGGTTTTTGCCCTCAGACGTAAGGCGGATGTGATTGCTGGCTGGGGTCCTGAGGCGATTGCGCTAAAGCAAGAGGATGAGAAGTCTGTGGGCAAAGAGCGGAAGTCATCTTAAAGCTTCTTTTTAAAATCTCCTTGCCCATTCCACATAAGCCGTCACCGTCTTCTGCTCCGTCTGTCCCGACTGCTCGACATAGCTCTTCAAAACCCAATCGCGGGCCAGGCGCTTGCGTAAACCCACCGCCGCAAGTTTATTTTCCCCGCCTCCCAATTCAATCGAAGTTCCGCCGCCAATGCCAACCTTGGCTGTGACAAGTTGTGTGTCCGGATCATAGCCGATGCTTTCCACCGGCGTGCTGGCCAGAAAATACAGTGACGACAGACCCAAGACCGCATCGGTCACGGCGGCATTTAACTGCGACACCGAAGATTTTTGTGAGGCTTCCAAATCCGAAAGCGGCCGACCAAATAGTAGCACACCGAGAATTTGATCTTGCGGCAAAGGCGGGTCGCTTTCCATTTGTACAATAGGCTTCTCAGTCGTACCGGCAACAGTGACCGTAACCTCATAGTCGACATACTTGACATGGATCGTGCCGTGCAAATCTTTCTCGCCCTTCGGCGTGAGATTAACCTGCAAGCTATCAATCCAAGCGTTGCGATTAAACAATTCAAGATCCGTGTGTCCGACAGTCACGACACCGTAATTCAGGGTAGCGGGAGCTTTTGCACTCCCATTATTAACGGCCGCTTGAGTGGTCGCCGAGCGCGATCCCTGAAATTCTCCTCGCGGCTGTGAAGACTTCGGCAGCGATTCGCGCTTAGCGATGTGATAGTCGAGACTGATCGGGATTGGACTTTTGGACAAATTCGTCTGTAGTTGCAAGGCTCCCGACCTTAAGGTGCGCACACCGATTTCATAAAAAAATGTACTCGGTATGTTCTTCATTTGGGCCAGTTTCCGCGGTGTGTTTCGCGGATGAAAGCGGGCATCAGAGGAAAGTTGCGGAGGCGAGCGCAATTCCGCTCGAGGCAAAGCAAGCAAAATATCGTCCAAGTTTGCATTCGAAACTAAATTTTTCCAAAACCCTTGCGGCCTTTTTACCAAGTTAAAGTCGCCGCTGAAATCCGCAAAAACCTTTTGCTGCTTCGATTTTAAGCGCGGTGAAATCACAAATGGAATGCGTCCGCCGTTTTCATTCATTTGCATAACGAGGCGCCCAGTGAGCGGCCCATCCAAATTATTAAAAGGCGCTGGCACCGCATAAGGACTGCCTTTGAGCCACTGCACCAGTTTCTGAAAGCCGGTCACTTGAATTTTTAAGCGCCCATCAACTGCGTAGTGAAGACTTCCTTTTGGTGGGCTATTCACTTGCCCATGAGCTTGGGTGGCGAGATTTAAAAAACCCAAGTGCTTCAACCCCAACTGAAAATCCCAATTGAAAGAAAATCCTCTTGCAAACTGAAATTCAGTCAAACGCAAATCAAATTCGGGATGGAGTTTAAAAAACTGCGGACGACCCAGACCTTGATATTCTTTCAAAGCGATAATGACTTGCTGAGGTGGACAAGCGAGACCTCCAGATTTTGCTCGTAAATCAAGGGCGTAATGACATTTGAGAAAATTCAGCGTTTGCAACTTTTCTTTTTGGTCACCCATACGTAAAGACAAAACTCCGCCGGTTTCCGGTAAATGATACTGCCCGTGGAGTTGAATCTCATGAAGACTCGAAAGCCCATGAAAATTCGACTTAAGTTGATAGTCGAAATTTTGCCAATCAGAGATCTGACTCGTTAACTGCAGACCGATCTTTTGCTTTGGAGCTGTCTTAACTAAAAGCTTTGCGACCAAATCCGTGAGGCTTTTGCTTGCCAATCGTGACACATGCAGCTGCCCTTGAGCCGTCGGAAACCCTATTGCCAAATCCTTAAATTCTCTGAGTGTCAGATCAATTTCGTTAAGTTTACCCGTCGTCAAATCAAGCGCGGCCTGATAACGCCTTGCCCCTGTCTTATATTCAGCACGCACCATCTCGATTTGGCTGCCGGGATAATCCCAGCGTGGCAAAAACTGCTCGCGCAAAAAATCACTGATGGAAAACTGACTGTGCTGATACGGATCAGTGGGCGCAAAGGCGTCAGCATTGATATTGACCTGAAGCCTGCGCACAACTAGAGGGTGATAACGACTGATCCATGGCCGCTTAAACTCAAGATCAA
>JAYVXN010000423.1:0-3822 GCA_043785085.1 Bdellovibrionales bacterium
ATACCGAGGAGAATGCGAATAAAAGACTCTTCGATGGTGCTCAGATCCTTTAAGGTCAAATTACACTGATCCAACTGGCCATCCATGAATTTTCGCTGGATGATATTCTTAACGATGTTTTGCAAGCGCGCCGGAGTCGGCTCATCCAACGAGCGCGAAGCCGCCTCAATACTATCAGCCAACATAATCAGCGCCGCTTCACGAAACTGTGGCTTCGGCCCGGGATAGCGAAATTCTTCTTCGCTGATTGAACCCATATCTTCGTTTTGATTTTCTTGAGCGCGGTGATAGAAAAATGCAATTAACGTCGTGCCATGATGCTGAACGATACCATCAATAATCGGCTTACCGAGTTTGTGTTTCAGCCCTAGTTCCACGCCGTCCTTCACATGCGCAATTAAAATCGTCTTACTCATATGCGCCTTAAGGTGGTCATGCGGATTTTGCCCGGGCTTTTGATTTTCAATAAAATAGCCAGCGTGCTGAGTCTTACCAATGTCATGATAATAAGACATCACTTTCGCGAGCAAAGGATTGGCGCCGATTTCTTCGGCGGCGGCCTCGACCATGCTGCCAACGACCAGCGAATGATGATAAGTGCCAGGGGCAATGACGATCATCTCTTTCAATAAAGGATGATTGAGATTACTGAGCTCAAGAAGTTTCACGTCGGTCGTGCAATTAAAAATGGTTTCAAGCAGCGGAATCAGCATCAATGTCACGAGCGAAGATAAAATTCCAGAAACGAGACCTGAAGGAATTGTCCACAGCAAATGCTTCCAGAAGCCATCCTCGCCAAAACTCGTGATAATAATCACCATGCCAATCATCATGGCATTGATCAGTCCGGTGCGAAGACCCGCTTGATAAATATCATTGCGTTTTTTACAGGCGTAAACGCCAGTCGCGGCAGCAAGACCACCGACCACCGTGACCAGCATGAAGGAGAATTTCATCTCGACCATCAAACCTAAAGCGACGGCAATAAACAGCGTAAAAATCCACACGACTTCGCCAGATAAAATCAAAAGGCCTACAAGCATGGGACCAGCGGCCACAGGTGCCGCAAACAAAAACGCCGCATCCGGAATCATGCTGCCGAAATGCGACGACATCGCCGCATTCGTGACGAACAAAAAGATCTTGGTGAAGGCCACCACCGTCATCGTCACGACACCCATGATGGCAATGTCTTTGGCATTCACTGAAACTCGATTGATCGTAAAGCGCCGCAAGTAGGAAAACATGACCAGCAACAAGACCACAAACATCACCGCCGAGACGAGGGCAATGAAATTGCGATTGCGGTTGGACCGATGATTTTCGATTTCCCGCAGCAGGGTCACATGAATCGGCTGCACCACCGAGCCTTCCGGCACGATGATTTGATTTTTCTTAATCGCAATCACCAATGGCGAAACCTCTTCACGGGATTTTTGCCTTCGAGATTCAGTTTCTTGTTTGTTTAAAGTCACATTGGGCGCTAATAGGGCCTGCGATAAAGATTGCATCATGTGCTGATCTTTGGCATTGAGAAACGAAAATCCCGGAATTTGCGAGAGACGAAAGTCTTGGGCGGCACCGATATCGCGAAGGTCGCGAAGGTCGCGAACACTGACCATACTTTCGCGGCCGCGGCCGCCGCGAGAAACTTCACGCATCAGCACTTCTTTTGTGCCATTGGGAATCACTTTTTCAAAACCATCGACAATTTTATAACTGGCCCAGCGATCAAAAATTTCTGCCAACATGTTTTCAATGCGCGGGCTAAAACGCTGTTGAATCAGCCATTCAAAGGTTTGATCAGGAATTGGCCGTGAAAGTGTTTTTTCAAACTCGGATTTAAAGCGAAAAAACAGGCGGATTTGATCTTCTTTTTCAAACTCGTCACGCTTCCACGTAACCTTTCGGACTTCCTCGCGCATTCGGCGAAATGCGACATAGAGATGATTGTAAGTTTCTTCGAAAATTCCGCGGTCATAATCAAAGACCATGGCCACCGCACCTTCAGCGGCGCGCCGTTTTTCTTCGGTTGAAACCTCGTCGACGACTTCAAAGCTCAGGGGGGATTTGATATCACGTAAAACATGATCTCCGGTGCGCGCGGAGTAAGAGAAATCAAAGTCAAAAAACATCATAAACGCCAGGGCGAGCGAAAATAAAAACAGCAGCGACAGGCGCCGTAAATTAAACTTTTCGTCGAGCATCCCGGTGAGTCGACCAAAGAACGTCTTTTCGAACCCTAGGCGATTGACCCAGTTCAAAAATTCCAGCGAATGATCGATGTATTTCGATCGCTTCTGCAGTGATTCTTTTGAGGACGACTGTTGTGGCTTTGACATAAATCCGCATAACATATCGGTAAAACCAATGAAATGCAGCAATAACTATGGTAGGGATTTTAGTAATTTAGGTATTAAGACTAGGAATTGCTGGCCCTTTAGGCTGAACCTAACAATGCCGCGCGCCCATCTAGTCCTTAGGAGTGATCATGTTGCAACCCCCAAAAGATCTACGTTCGTTTGATTCGCTGTTACAAATTGTTAAGGCTTTGCGCAGCCCCGACGGATGTCCCTGGGACAAAGAGCAAACGCATCGCACACTAACGCCCTATGCAATCGAAGAAGCCCATGAGCTGGCTGAAGCTATCGAACTGGGTGATGAACCAGAGATGGTCAAAGAATTGGGCGATCTGCTTTTACAAGTTGCTTTACATGCCGAAATTGGCCGCCAAGAAAATCGCTTCACGATTGAAGATGTTCTCTATGCTATCAATGAAAAAATGGTGCGTCGGCACCCCCATGTTTTTTCCGACACCGAAGTGAAAGACAGCGAAGAAGTTTTGAAAAACTGGGCAAAACTGAAAGCCGCTGAAAAAGCCGCCAATCCCGCTCCGGAAAGCCGCTTTGATATTCCAGTGGCGCTTCCGGCTCTCACGCGTTCCTCGAAAATCGGTAATAAAACCAAAGGCTACTCATTTGACTGGCGCCGCTGGAGCGAG
Source organism: Bdellovibrionales bacterium (assembly GCA_043785085.1). Taxonomy (GTDB): domain Bacteria; phylum Bdellovibrionota; class Bdellovibrionia; order Bdellovibrionales; family JAMPXM01; genus JAYVXN01. The sequence continues at coordinate 3,002 of JAYVXN010000423.1, forward strand.
GTCATGCTCAAAGTCGATGAAGAACTCAATGAGCTCAAAGATGCTTTGACCAATAACGATAAAGAAGAACAGAAGAAAGAACTCGGTGATCTGCTGTTCTCTCTCGCTCAACTGGCTCGTCACATTGGTGTCGAACCCGAACAAGCTTTGCGTGAGACCAATCAGCGCTTTGAGCTGAGATTTTTCACGATGAAGAAATTGGCTGAGCGTCGCGGCCAGGATTTCACCAAGCTTTCTGGTGAAGAAATGGAAAACTATTGGACCGAAGCGAAGGTTCTTTTGAGCACTGAAAAACCCTAAGCTCTGTTGACCGAGTCCCGACGTTTGAGTTTTCGCGAAACCGCATCAAGAATTTCCTGCATCTCTTGCACTCGCATCAATCGAGCCAAAACAAAATAAATCAATATACCAACACCAATCATCAAAAGCAAAACGGTCGAGCGCGGAAAATACCGCCCGCCAATTTGATGTAAGATTGGATTGTAAAAAGTCAGCCAACCCGCCATCACTGCCGCTGCGAAAATATACTTCGCCAAGACAATGACAAGCCGGCGCACCTGCAAAGGACCAATCCAGGAGTTAAAAGCGACAAGCAACATCATTAAATTGACTAAAGAACTCGCCGCTGTGGCTCCGGCAAGACCGAGCAATCCAAATTGTTTTAAGAGCGCATAGGCAAAGAGAATATGCGAGAGCAAAGCCACGAAGGCCGCCACGGCCGGAAACCAGGTATTCTTAATGGCATAAAAACCCTGAACCAAAATCCTTAAGACCGATATAAACAGCAAAGCAAAAGCATAGACTTGCAAGACCTGCGCGGT